>NZ_JBHVWC010000023.1:0-19947 GCF_042882445.1 Kitasatospora sp. NPDC058218
GGCCCGGGCCCGATTCCGCGCCCGGGCCCGGGCCCGGAACGACGAACGGGCGGGTGGTCCCCGAGGACCACCCGCCCGCACCGGGCATCACCACGCTCAGCGGCTGCGGCGCCGTCCGCCCCGGCCGCGCTCGCCGGTGCGCCCGGCGGCTCCGGCGTTGCGCCCGGCCCGGGCCGCCCTGGCCCGCCGGGTCGCCGCCTTGACCCCGCCGGGGCTCTCCCCCGCCTTGACCTGGATCACCCGGGTCGAGGTCTCCAGGGTGCCCTCGCCCACCGAGATGACCGTCCACTCGACCGCGCCCAGCTTGGCCAGCCCGGCCCGCGAGTCGGCCAGCTCCTGCTCGGCGCTGTCGCCCTTGAGCGCCAGCATCTGGCCGTGCGGGCGGAGCAGCGGCATGCCCCAGCCGGCCAGCCGGTCCAGCGGTGCCACCGCCCGGGCCGTCACCACGTCGACCGCGAGCTTGCCGACCATCTCCTCGGCCCGGCCGCGCAGCACGGTGACGTTCTCCAGGCCCAGCTCGCGGACCACCTCCTCCAGGAAGGTGGTCCGGCGCAGCAGCGGCTCCAGCAGCGTCACCGAGACGTCCGGACGCGCCAGGGCGACCGGGATGCCGGGCAGCCCGGCCCCGGAGCCGACGTCGCACAGGGTCGACCCGGGCGGCAGCAGCTCGGCGAGCACCGCGCAGTTCAGCACATGGCGGTCCCAGAGCCGGGGCACCTCGCGGGGGCCGATCAGCCCGCGCTGGACGCCCGCGGTGGCCAGCAGTTCGGTGTAGCGCACCGCCGCCTCGTAGCGGTCACCGAAGACCTCCCGGGCCACGGCCGGGGCTTCGGGCGGCCCCTCGGCCGCCGTGCCGTCGCCGCCCGGGCCCTCAGCGGCCGAACTACCGGCACCCGCCGCCGGTTCCCCGGCAGCCGCGCTCTCCGTGTCCATCTCGACCTCTCCGCTCCCCGGATCCACCGACCCGCTCTCCGCACTGTTTCACGTGAAACATCTCTCGCCGAGCTCCCGCCCTGCGAAGGGACGACGACCCCGCCCGCACGAGGCGGACGGGGTCGAGTCCTCTGAAGGTCACCGGCCGCCGAAGCGGCCGGTCATCGACTTCCCCGGTCTCAGGCCGGCAGCACGACCACGCACCGCTGGGGCTCTTCGCCCTCCGACTCGCTGCGCAGACCGGCCGCGGCCACGGCGTCGTGCACGACCTTGCGCTCGAAGGGCGTCATCGCCCGGAGCTTGACCTGCTCGCCCGAGCTCTTGGCCTGCTCCGCGGCCTTGGCACCGAGCTCGGCCAGCTCGGTGCGCTTGCGGGCGCGGAAGCCGGCAATGTCCAGCATGAGGCGGCTGCGCTCGCCGGTCTCCCGGTGGACAGCCAACCGGGTCAGCTCCTGCAGCGCCTCCAGCACCTCACCGTCCTGGCCGACCAGGCGCTGGAGGGAACGGTCGTTGCCTTCGCCGACGATGGAGACCAGGGCACGGTCGCCCTCGACGTCCATGTCGATGTCCCCATCGAGGTCGGCGATGTCGAGCAGACCCTCCAGGTAGTCCGCCGCGATGTCGCCCTCCTGCTCCAGACGGGAGATGAGGCTCTCGTCGGCGCTGGCAGCGTCCTCGACCTCGACGGCGGAGGTGGTGCCTTCCGTCACTGATGGACTCCTTCGGGGATGGGCCCGGATGGTGGGCCGGGAACGAGGTTCAGGGGGCCGCTGGGACGGTCCGGGGCCGATCGGGTCAGGACTTCTTCTTCGGCCGCTGGCCGCCCTGCCCACCGCGCTTCGGCTGCTGCCGGCCGCCCTGCTGCCGGGCCGTGCCGGACTTGGCCCCGGTGGGCCTGGTCGCGGTCGGCTTGGCGCTGCCGGACTCGGCCGGGGCGGCGGCCTCGGACTCCTCGGCCGGGGCCGGGGCGTCCTTGGTCAGGCTGGCCGTCGGGGCGCCACCGGTGTGCTGGCGCTGCGACTTGGTCTGCTTGCGCGGCTGCTGGCGACGCACCTGCACCGCGTCCTCGACGACGGCCTCGGCGGACGTGGCCGTCTTCTTCGGGGGCAGCAGGCCCCAGAGGGCGCCCTTGATCTCCGAGCCGTCCGGGTTGATGCGGCCGGCCTTCTTCAGACGGACCTGGCGCTCGTCCCAGGCCTTGCTGCCGGGAGTCGGGTTGTTCCGGATGACGATCAGCTGCTGGCCCATCGACCAGACGTTGGTGGTCAGCCAGTAGACCAGCACACCGACGGGGAAGTTGATGCCCATCACGGCGAACATGATCGGGAAGACGTACATCAGCATCTTCTGCTGCTGCATGAACGGCGTCTTGACCGTGAGGTCCACGTTCTTGGTCATCAGCTGGCGCTGCGTGATGAACTGCGACAGCGACATCATCACGATCATGATGGCGACGACGATCTTGACGCTGACGTCACTGCTGCCGACGAAGGTCGCCGAGAGCGGGGCGCCGAAGATGTGCGCCTGCTGGGCGCTGTCGAGCAGGGTGCCGTCGATGACGCCGATCGGCTTGCCGTCGGCGACCTTGGCGAGCACGCCGTAGAGAGCGGTGAAGAACGGCGCCTGGACGATGATGGGAAGGCAGCTGGAGAACGGGTTGGTACCCGCATCCTTGTACAGCTTCATCATCTCTTCGGACTGGCGCTGCTTGTCGTTCTTGTAGCGCTCCTGGATGGCCTTCATCTTCGGCTGGATCGCCTGCATGGCCCGGGTCGCCTTGATCTGCTTCACGAAGAGCGGGATCAGGCAGATCCGGATGACGACCACCATGGAGGCGATGGCCAGACCCCAGGCCCAGCCACCGTTCGGGTCGAAGACGTGGCTGTACAGCGAGTGGAACTGGACGATGATCCAGGACACCGCTGTGTACAGGGGATTCAGGAAGGAGAAGGTCACCGGTCAGGCTCCTTGGACATTGGGATTGGCCCCACGGGGCCAATGGTCGCCGGGCCCTCGGGGTCCGGACCGGCGGGGGGCGTGGCCACCGGCTGTTCGGCGGCGGACCCGCGGTTCAGCAGGTCGCGCAGCCGGCGGTGCCACACCGGGTGCTTGCGCGGCGGTACATGATCGACCCCGCCGGGCGTCCACGGATTGCAGCGCAGGATGCGCCACACGGTCAGGCCGCCGCCCTTGACCGCCCCGTGCACCTTCACGGCCTCGAAGCCGTAGTGCGAGCAGGAGGGGTAATAGCGGCACACCGGACCGAGCAGTGGGCTGATGGTCCACTGGTAGACCCTGATCAGACCCATCAGCAGGTACTTCATCGACCTGCTCCCGTCGGCGCCGTGGCGGCGGGCTCCGCCTTCAGCAGCCGCTTCAGCGCCGCGTCCAGGTCGCGTTCCAGATCCTGGTACGAGGCGGACGCGGCCTGGGGCAGCGCACGCACCACTATCAGGCTACCGGCGGGCAGCCTGGACAGACGATCACGGACGAGGTGGCGCAGTCGGCGCTTGACCAGGTTACGGACGACCGCCGGACCGACGGCCTTGCTCACGACGAAACCCGCACGCGCCGAAGGAGTCCCCTCGGCGACGTGCGGGCGGGAGTCGCTGGTCCGGTCGGCCTGCCCCGTCGGGTCACCGTCTCTGCTGAGATGGACAACCAGTAGGGGCCGGCCGGCCCGGCGACCGCGTTTCACTGCGGTCGCGAAGTCCTGGCGCCGCCGCAGCCGGTTTTCGGAGGGCAGCACAACAGACTCTGGCGCGGATCAGGCGGAGATGGCGCTGCGGCCCTTGCCACGGCGGGCGGCCAGGATGGCGCGGCCGGCGCGGGTACGCATACGCAGCCGGAAGCCGTGGGTCTTCGCGCGGCGACGGTTGTTCGGCTGGAAGGTGCGCTTGCTCACTCGGGGGCTCCTGAGGTGAATCGTAGGATGACGCGGAGTCGCTTGGCCGTCACCGTGCGTCCGCGTGATCTCCCCTGATACGGAAATCCGACCCGTCCTCCCAGTTCGGCTGGGGTTCAGGGCAATCCACGGCGCCCGTGCTGCGCGCCTTATGGAGCGGGTGGACCCGCGGACATGCGGCAGCGGCCATCGACAACTCGACCTGGTTACGGTACGCGGGACGGGGCACGAGGGTCAAACCAGCCGTTCGCGCCGGACCCTCCGGGCCGTGCCCGAGGCCTCCGTCGCCCACAGCCTGTGGACAACGACTTGATCCGGCTCTGTTCGCTGACTACCGTTGCAGGACTTGTCTGGTTTTGTTCTTCGTCAACGGACACAGATCCACAGTCTCTTGATCCACCACCCCTGCTGGAGCCGCGGGGAACCGAGAAAGCGTGCACCAGTGGCTGATGTCAACAGCGACCTCGTCCCGGTCTGGGCGAGAGTCGTCGAGCGGCTGGTCGGCGACCCGGACATCGGGGAGATGGACAAGCAGTGGGTGCAGCGCACCCAGCCGATGTGGATGATGCACGACACCGCCCTGCTGGCGACCCCCAACGAGCGGGCCAAGCAGGTGCTGGAGGGGCGGTTGCTGCCCCAGCTGACCGAGGCCCTCAGCCGCGAGCTCAGCCGCCCGGTCCGGATCGCGGTGATGGTCGACGCCAACGCCGTGCCCACCACCCTCGCGCCGGCGCAGGACGAGCAGTCGGCCGCCGAGCCGTACCAGCGGGGCGAGGGCGGCGACTACGGGCACCAGGGCTACGAGCGCCCCTACGAGTCCGAGTACGAGCACGACCAGTACGAGGGCTCCGGCTACCAGGAGCACCAGGCCCCGCCGTACGGCACCGGCCGCCCCGGCGGCTACGGCGCCGCGCCGCAGAACCCGTCCTGGGAGGGCCACCAGGGCTACCCCGAGCACGGCTCCGGCTACCCGGAGCAGGAGCCGCCAGCCCAGCGCCCGGCTCCCCGGCCGCTGCCCGGATCCTCGTCCACCACCCAGGGCGACCTCTTCGGCGGCGCCTACGGCCCCGGTCCCGGGGAGCACCTGCGGACCGCCGCCGGCCGGCGCGGCCCCGCGGGACGCCCGGGCCCCGGCCGCCCCGCGGACAAGCCCGGCCCCGAGCGCGCCACCGACCGCCCGGCCGTCCCCGGCGTGCCGGCCCCGCCCGGCGCTCCCCCGGCCGGCGGCTCCCGCAAGGACGAGCCCGCGGCCCGGCTGAACCCCAAGTACCTCTTCGACACCTTCGTCATCGGCGCGAGCAACCGCTTCGCGCACGCGGCGGCGGTGGCCGTCGCCGAGGCCCCGGCCAAGGCGTACAACCCGCTCTTCATCTACGGCGAGTCCGGGCTGGGCAAGACCCACCTGCTGCACGCCATCGGGCACTACTCGCGCAGCCTCTTCCCGGGGACCCGGGTGCGCTACGTGTCCTCGGAGGAGTTCACCAACGAGTTCATCAACTCGATCCGGGACGGCAAGGCGGACGCGTTCCGCAAGCGGTACCGGGACATGGACATCCTGCTCGTGGACGACGTGCAGTTCCTGGCGAGCAAGGAGTCCACACAGGAGGAGTTCTTCCACACCTTCAACACCCTGCACAACGCGAACAAGCAGATCGTCCTCTCGTCCGACCGGCCGCCCAAGCAGCTGATCACGCTGGAGGACCGGCTGCGCAACCGCTTCGAGTGGGGGCTGATCACCGACGTCACCCCGCCGGAGCTGGAGACCCGGATCGCGATCCTGCGCAAGAAGGCGATCCAGGAACAACTGAACGCCCCGGCGGACGTGTTGGAGTTCATCGCGTCCCGGATCACCCGCAACATCCGGGAGTTGGAGGGCGCCCTGATCCGGGTCACCGCCTTCGCCAACCTCAACCGGGCGCCGGTGGACCTGGAGTTGGCCGGCATCGTCCTCAAGGACCTGATCCCCGGCGGGGACGAGGACGCCGGCCCGGAGATCACCGCGCAGGTCATCATGCAGCAGACCGCGGCCTACTTCGGGCTGGGGGTGGACGACCTCTGCGGGTCCTCCCGCAGCCGGGTGCTGGTGACGGCGCGCCAGATCGCCATGTACCTCTGTCGGGAGCTGACCGACCTCTCGCTGCCGAAGATCGGTGCGCAGTTCGGCGGCCGCGACCACACCACGGTGATGCACGCCGACCGCAAGATCCGGTCGCTGATGGCCGAGCGCCGCTCGATCTACAACCAGGTCACCGAACTGACCAACCGCATCAAGAGCTAGCCGACCGGCCCGGCGGCCGTCCACAACCCCTCCCGAAGGGCGTCAGGAGCGATCCTGACGCCCTTTCGGCATATCCACAGGTGTGCACCGCCGATCGGCTGGGCAGGAATGCCACGACGGACGCTCCGCCAGTCCGCCGCCCGCGCCGAACATCTGACCGGTGGTTCGAACACCCCGGGCGCGCAGGGCCGTTGTCCACAGGGCGGGGCGGTTCTCCACCGTCCACAGGCCGTGGGCCTGCGAGTTATCCAGAATTCCTCCACAGGCCGCTCGCCGCTACGCTCTTCCGCGCAGGTCAGGTGCCTGTGGACTTGTGCACAACGGTTATCCACAGGGTGTGGACAATTGTCGGGCCGTCAGGGGGCCATTCGGGTTGTCCACCGGTTGTCCCCAGGGCGACGGCGGTTATCCCCAGGTTGTCCACAGCCGCGTCCACAGTTCGACAACCTTGGGCCCGCGTTCACGCCCTGGTGTGAAAGGCGTCACGAAATGTTGACCGGCCCCCGTGGATAACCCGGCCCGGATCTGGGGACGGCGCTGGGGATAACCTGTGGATACCCAACGTGCCCTGTGGGTAACGCTCCGCTGTCCACAGCGGGCCCTGCTCGTCCACAGCCGCCGTCCACACCTCCTGTGGACAAAAAACCTGGCCTGACCTGCGCAAACAGGGTTATCCACGGTTTCCACAGGCCCTACTACTACCACTACACCTATAGACCCATCGACATGCTTGAAAGCAGGTGGGGCCGAAATCTGTGGACAACCGCTCCCCGACATCTGTTCGGCTTGCTTCCGCCCGTCTGCCCCGTCTGTCGGTGGAGTACGTCAGACTGTCCTCTGGCGACTGGATGCGGAGTGGCAGAGCTCGGCGGCCGGCCGTACCGACGACCAAGATCAGAAGAACCAGACTTTGCGAGCGGGAGCGCTCGATCCAGGAGGCGGTTACCGGTGAAGTTCCGGGTGGAGCGTGACGTCCTCGCGGAGGCGGTGGCCTGGGCTGCCCGCAGCCTCCCGGCACGGCCGCCGGTGCCGGTGCTGGCCGGCCTGCTGCTGACGGCGCAGGAGGGCAGCCTGGCGCTGTCCGGCTTCGACTACGAGGTCTCGGCCCGGGTCGAGCTGGAGGCGGACATCGAGGAGGCCGGCACCGTGCTGGTCTCCGGCCGGCTGCTGAACGACATCTCGCGCAACCTTCCCAACAGGCCTGTGGAGATCTCCACCGACGGCCAGCGGGTCAGCGTGGTCTGCGGCAGCTCCCGGTTCACCCTCCCCACCCTGCCGGTGGACGAGTACCCGGCCCTGCCCCAGATGCCGACCGCGACCGGCACCGTCTCCGGTGACGTGTTCGCCTCGGCGGTCAGCCAGGCCGCGGTGGCCGCCGGCCGGGACGACACCCTGCCGGTGCTCACCGGTGTGCGGGTCGAGATCGAGGGCGACCGGATCACCCTGGCCGCCACCGACCGCTACCGCTTCGCCGTCCGCGAGCTGCTCTGGAAGCCCGAGCAGCCGGACATCTCCGCGGTCGCCCTGGTGCCCGCCAAGACCCTGCAGGACATCGCCAAGTCCCTGGGCAGCGGCGACACCGTCTCGATCGCCCTCTCCTCGGGCGGTGCGGGCGAGGGCCTGATCGGCTTCGAGGGCGCCGGCCGCCGGACCACCACCCGGCTGCTGGAGGGCGAGTTCCCCAAGTTCCGCAGCCTCTTCCCGACGGAGTTCAGCGCCGTCGCCGCGATCCAGACCCAGCCCTTCCTGGAGGCGCTCAAGCGCGTCTCGCTGGTCGCCGAGCGCAACACTCCGGTCCGGCTCAACTTCGAGCAGGGCGTGCTGACGCTGGAGGCCGGCTCGGGCGACGACGCCCAGGCCACCGAGCGGATCGACGCGGACCTGGAGGGCGACGACATCTCGATCGCCTTCAACCCGGGCTACCTGGAGGAGGGCCTCAAGGCCATCGACTCCGCCTACGCCCAGCTGAGCTTCACCACGCCGACCAAGCCGGCGCTGCTCAGCGGCAAGGCCGCGGTGGACACCGAGGCGGACGAGGCCTACCAGTACCTGATCATGCCGGTCCGCCTCTCCGGCTGACCCGCGGCCGGCGCAGCCCGGCCGACGTCACGCGCGTTACCCACAGGCTGTGCGCACAGCCTGTGGAAGGCCTCCCCCGGTCGGCCCGACCACGGGGAGGCCCTCGCACTTCAGCGCGTAGGCTCAGGGCAGCGCGGCAACGGCGCCGCAGGCAGGCACGTCACCACAGGTAAGGACTTGGTCATGGAGCTCGGCCTCATCGGTCTCGGCAAGATGGGCGGCAACATGCGCGAGCGGATCCGCCGCGCCGGCCACACCGTCATCGGCTACGACCGCAACCCGGACATCTCCGACGTCGAGAGCCTCCAGGAGCTCGTCACCAAGCTCCAGGGCCCGCGCGTGGTCTGGGTGATGGTTCCGGCCGGGGCCGCCACCCAGGCGACCGTGGACGAGCTCGCCGAGCTGCTCTCCCCCGGCGACGTGGTCGTGGACGGCGGGAACTCCCGCTGGACCGACGACATCAAGCACGCCGAGTCGCTGGCCGCCAAGGGCATCGGCTTCGTGGACTGCGGCGTCTCCGGCGGTGTCTGGGGCCTGGAGAACGGCTACGCGCTGATGTACGGCGGCAACGCCGAGCACGTCGCCGAGGCCAAGCCGATCTTCGACGCGCTCAAGCCCGAGGGCGACTTCGGTTCGGTGCACGCGGGCGCGGTCGGCGCCGGCCACTTCGCCAAGATGGTCCACAACGGCATCGAGTACGCGATGATGCAGGCCTTCGCCGAGGGCTGGGAGCTGCTGGAGGCGGCCCCCGAGGTCACCGACGTGCGCGAGGTCTTCCGCAGCTGGCAGGAGGGCACGGTCATCCGCTCCTGGCTGCTGGACCTCGCCGTCCGCGCCCTGGACGACGACGAGCACCTGGCCAAGCTCAAGGGCTGGGCCGCCGACTCCGGTGAGGGCCGCTGGACGGTCGAGGCCGCGATCGACCACGCCGTGCCGCTGCCGGCGATCACCGCCTCCCTCTTCGCCCGGTTCGCCTCCCGCCAGGACGACTCGCCGCAGATGAAGATGATCGCCGCGCTGCGCAACCAGTTCGGCGGCCACGCGGTCGAGTCGAAGTAACCGAGAACGGCCGGTTCCCGGGGGCCGTTCCCCGGGAAGCCACAGTCACAGAAGGCGAGCGCAGTCCACAGCCATGCACGTCGCGCATCTGTCGCTCGCCGACTTCCGTTCCTACGCCCGGGCCGAGGTTCCCCTCGACCCGGGCGTGACGGCGTTCGTCGGGCCCAACGGCCAGGGCAAGACCAACCTGGTCGAGGCGATCGGCTACGTCGCGACCCTGGGCAGCCACCGGGTGGCCACCGACGCCCCGCTGATCCGGCTCGGCGCCGAGCGGGCGGTGATCCGCACCTCGGTGCTGGCCGGGACCCGCAGCACCCTGGTCGAGCTGGAGATCACCCCGGGCAAGGCCAACCGGGCCCGGATCAACCGCTCCGACAACGTGCGCCCGCGTGACGTCCTGGGCCTGCTGCGCACCGTGCTGTTCGCCCCCGAGGACCTCAGCCTGGTCAAGGGCGACCCGGGCGAGCGCCGGCGCTTCCTGGACGAGCTGCTGACCGCCCGCGCGCCCCGGCTGGCCGGCGTCCGGCAGGACTACGAGCGGGTGCTCAAGCAGCGCAACGCCCTGCTGAAGACCGCCGCGATGGCCCGCCGCTCCGGCGGCGGCAAGGGTGCGGACCTCTCCACCCTGGAGGTCTGGGACGGCCATCTGGCACGCGCCGGAGCCGAGTTGACCGCCTTCCGGATCCAGCTGGTGGCCTCCCTGCAGCCCCTGGTGACCGCCGCGTACGGGCAGCTCGCGCCCGGCGGCGGCGAGACCGTGCTGGAGTACCGCAGCTCCTTCGAGGGCGAGCTGCCCACCAGCCGTGAGCAGGCCGAGGAGCAACTGCTCCAGGCCCTGCAGGCCGCCCGCAAGCAGGAGGTCGACCGAGGCCTGACGCTGGTCGGGCCGCACCGCGACGAGCTGGTCCTCAGGCTCGGCCCGCTGCCTGCCAAGGGATACGCCAGCCACGGCGAGTCCTGGTCCTTCGCGCTGGCGCTGCGGCTGGCCTCGTACGAGCTGTTGCGCGCCGACGGCGGCGAGCCGGTGCTGATCCTCGACGACGTCTTCGCCGAGCTGGACGCCACCCGCCGGGACCGGCTGGCCGAGCTGGTCGCCGGGGGCGAGCAGGTGCTGGTCACCGCGGCGGTCGCGGAGGACGTCCCGAAGGCGCTGGCCGGGGCCCGGTACGCGGTGGCCGACGGCGCGGTGCGCCGGGTCGACGCCTGACGGCCCGCTCCCCCGCTCCCCGACCCCCACCGACCTGCCGTCCGACCCGTCCGGCGTGCCCGGCGTGCTCCCGTTCCCGTCCGCTCCCGTACGCTGGACGGCTCACCGGCGCGCAGTCGCGACGGTTGTCCACAGGCTGGGGAAAGGAGATCGCCGTGAGCGATCCGACCGGGAAGTCCCCTCAGCCGGGCGCCCTCCCGCAGGGCGCCGCCGCGCCGGACGGCGCGGAGCTGACCGGGGCCGACCTGGCCCGCTCGGCGCTGCGGGCCGCCCGGGCGCAGGCCCGCCAGCGGGGCGAGCAGGTCCGGGAGAAGCGCGAGGCGAAGCGGTACGGGCTGCGCAGCGGGGCGCGTTCGGACGGCCGGGACCCGGTGCCGCTGGGCGCGGCGCTGAACCGCCTGCTGACCGAGCGCGGGTGGGAGTCCTCGGCGGCGGTGGGCGGGGTGATGGGCCGGTGGGCGCAGATCGTCGGCCCGGACATCGCGGCACACTGCGAGCCCACCTCCTACGACGACGCGGCCGCAGTGCTCACCGTGCAGTGCGACTCCACTGCCTGGGCCACCCAACTTCGCTGGCTGGCACGGCAGTTGGTGGCCCGCCTGAACCACGAGCTGGGGCAGGGCACGGTCAAGACGATCAAGGTGCTGGGGCCGGCCGCGCCGGTCCGCGGCTACGGCCGGCTGCGCGCGCCGGGCAGCAAGGGGCCGGGCGACACCTGGGGCTGACCGCGGCCGGCGCGGTGCCGAGCGGACCGGGATCTTCCGGAACCCCTGACGGCCCTTCCAGGCGCTCTGAGCCCCCGGGGCGAGTATCGGGACATGTGCGGAGGGGATTCAGGGCGGTACATCTGCCCTCAGGGGCTGCCAAACGCCCATCTCTGTCAGTCCTACCGGTAGACTGAAAGCCAAACACTGTTGCTAGTGGCAACCGAGTCAAAACGCCGTGGTCGCACGCCCTCCCGTCCAGTGGGAGGGGATGCGGCCCGTGCTGTGCCAGAGAGGGCGCTTCGTGGCCGATTCCGGCAACCCCAGCCAGACCCAAGAACCCATCGACCCGGCGACCGGAAAGGCCTACGACGCCGACGCCATCCAGGTGTTGGAGGGCCTCGACGCCGTCCGCAAGCGCCCCGGCATGTACATCGGCTCCACGGGCGAGCGCGGCCTGCACCACCTGGTGTACGAGGTCGTGGACAACTCCGTCGACGAGGCGCTGGCCGGGCACGCCGACACCATCGACGTCACGATCCTGGCCGACGGCGCGGTGCGGGTGGTCGACAACGGCCGCGGCATCCCGGTGGGCATGATCGCGAGCCAGGGCAAGCCGGCCGTCGAGGTCGTCCTGACGGTGCTCCACGCGGGCGGCAAGTTCGGCGGCGGCGGCTACGCGGTCTCCGGCGGCCTGCACGGTGTCGGTGTCTCGGTCGTGAACGCGCTGTCGACCCGGCTCGCGGTGGAGATCCACACCGACGGCTTCCGTTGGACGCAGGAGTACAAGCAGGGCGCGCCGACGGCTCCGCTGGCCAAGCACGAGGCGACCGGGCGCACCGGTACCAGCGTCACCTTCTGGGCCGACCCGGACATCTTCGAGACCACCGTCTACTCCTTCGAGACGCTGTCGCGGCGCTTCCAGGAGATGGCCTTCCTCAACAAGGGCCTGACCATCTCGCTGACGGACGAGCGCCCGGAGCACGCGGACGAGGACGGCACGCCGCTCTCGGTGACGTACAAGTACGACGGCGGCATCGCCGACTTCGTGGCGCACCTCAACTCCCGCAAGGGCGAGGTGATCCACCCCTCGGTGATCGACTTCGAGTCCGAGGACAAGGACAAGTCGATCTCGGTGGAGATCGCGATGCAGTGGAACACCTCGTACACCGAGGGCGTCTACAGCTTCGCCAACACCATCCACACGCACGGCGGCGGCACCCACGAGGAGGGCTTCCGCGCGGCGCTGACCGGCCTGGTCAACCGCTACGCGCGGGACAAGAAGCTGCTGCGCGAGAAGGACGACAACCTCTCCGGCGAGGACATCCGCGAGGGTCTGACCGCGATCATCTCGGTCAAGCTGGGCGAGCCGCAGTTCGAGGGCCAGACCAAGGACAAGCTCGGCAACACCGAGGCGAAGACCTTCGTCCAGAAGGTGGTGCACGAGCAGCTGAACGACTGGCTGGACCGCCACCCGGTGGAGGCTTCGGAGATCATCCGCAAGTCGATCCAGGCCGCCACCGCCCGCGTCGCCGCCCGCAAGGCCCGCGACCTGACGCGCCGCAAGGGCCTGCTGGAGAGCGCGTCGCTGCCGGGCAAGCTGAGCGACTGCCAGTCCAAGGACCCGGCCGAGTGCGAGATCTTCATCGTCGAGGGTGACTCCGCCGGCGGCTCGGCCAAGCAGGGCCGTGACCCGCGCATCCAGGCGATCCTCCCGATCCGCGGCAAGATCCTCAACGTCGAGAAGGCGCGGATCGACAAGGTGCTGCAGAACACCGAGGTCCAGGCGCTGATCTCGGCCTTCGGCTGCGGCATCCAGGAGGACTACGACGAGTCCAAGCTGCGCTATCACAAGATCGTTCTGATGGCGGACGCCGACGTCGACGGGCAGCACATCCGCACCCTGCTGCTGACCCTGCTGTTCCGCTTCATGCGGCCGCTGGTCGAGTCCGGCTACGTGTACCTGGCGATGCCCCCGCTCTACAAGATCAAGTGGGGCAAGGACGACTTCGACTACGTCTACTCCGACCGCGAGCGCGACGCCACCATCGCGGCGGGCGTCGCGGCCGGGCGCCGGCTGCCCAAGGACGACGCGATCCAGCGCTTCAAGGGTCTGGGCGAGATGAACGCCGAGGAGCTGCGGATCACCACCATGGACCAGGCGCACCGACTGCTGCAGCAGATCACCCTGGAGGACGCGGCCCGCGCCGACGACCTGTTCTCCGTCCTGATGGGCGAGGACGTCGAGGCACGCCGCTCCTTCATCCAGCGCAACGCCAAGGACGTCCGCTTCCTGGACGTGTGACGGGGCCCGCCCCTGCCAGCACAGTCCAGTCACGCGTGAAAGGAAACTGACCACCAGTGGTCGACGACAACCGTCCCGACGGCGAGCAGCCGGACGCCAGCACCGCCACCGACACGTTCGTGTCCCGGGTCGAGCCGATCGAGCTCGAGACCGAGATGCAGCGCTCCTACCTCGACTACGCGATGAGCGTGATCGTCAGCCGTGCGCTGCCCGAGGTCCGCGACGGCCTCAAGCCGGTGCACCGGCGCGTGCTCTACGCGATGTACGACGGCGGGTACCGCCCCGAGAAGGGCTACTACAAGTGCGCCCGCGTCGTCGGCGACGTCATGGGCAACTACCACCCGCACGGTGACACCTCGATCTACGACACCGTGGTCCGCCTGGCCCAGCCGTGGTCGCTGCGGATGCCGCTGGTGGACGGCAACGGCAACTTCGGCTCGCCGGGCAACGACCCGGCCGCGGCCATGCGCTACACCGAGTGCAAGATGATGCCGCTCGCCATGGAGATGATGCGCGACATCGACGAGGAGACCGTCGACTTCGCCGCCAACTACGACGGCCGCTCGCAGGAGCCCACCGTCCTGCCGGCGCGCATCCCCAACCTGCTGATCAACGGTGCCACCGGCATCGCGGTCGGCATGGCCACCAACATCCCGCCGCACAACCTCCGCGAGGTCGCCTCCGGCGCGCTCTGGGCGCTGGAGCACCCGGACGCCTCCAACGAGGACCTGCTGGAGGCCCTGATCGAGCGGATCAAGGGCCCGGACTTCCCGACCGGCGCCCTGATCGTCGGCCGCCGCGGGATCGAGGACGCGTACCGCACCGGGCGCGGCTCGATCACCATGCGCGCGGTGGTCGAGGTCGAGGAGATCCAGGGCCGTCAGTGCCTGGTGATCACCGAGCTGCCCTACCAGGTCAACCCGGACAACCTCGCGCTGAAGATCGCCGACCTGGTCAAGGACGGCAAGGTCGCCGGCATCGCCGACGTCCGCGACGAGTCCTCGTCCCGGACGGGTCAGCGCCTGGTCGTGGTGCTCAAGCGCGACGCCGTCGCCAAGGTGGTGCTGAACAACCTCTACAAGCACACCGACCTGCAGACCAACTTCGGTGCCAACATGCTGGCGCTGGTGGACGGCGTGCCGCGCACGCTGTCGCTCGACGCGTTCATCCGGCACTGGGTGAACCACCAGGTCGAGGTCATCGTCCGGCGCACCACCTTCCGGCTGCGCAAGGCCGAGGAGCGGGCGCACATCCTGCGCGCGCTGCTCAAGGCGCTGGACCAGATCGACGCGGTGATCGCGCTGATCCGGGCCTCGGAGAGCGCGGACGCGGCCCGCAGCGGCCTGATGGACCTGCTGCAGATCGACGAGATCCAGGCCAACGCGATCCTGGAGATGCAGCTGCGCAGGCTGGCCGCGCTGGAGAGCGCGCGCATCCAGAGCGAGCACGACGAGCTGCAGGCGAAGATCAACGAGTACAACGCGATCCTCGCCTCGCCGTCCCGCCAGCGCGAGATCATCTCCGAGGAGCTGACCGCGATCGTCGAGAAGTACGGCGACGAGCGGCGCTCCACGCTGATCCCCTTCGACGGCGACATGTCCGTCGAGGACCTCATCGCCGAGGAGGACATCGTCGTCACGATCACCCGTGGCGGCTACGTCAAGCGGACCCGCTCCGACCTCTACCGCTCGCAGAAGCGCGGCGGCAAGGGCGTGCGCGGCGCCCAGCTGAAGCAGGACGACATCGTCGACCACTTCTTCGTGACGACGACCCACAACTGGATCCTGTTCTTCACCAACAAGGGCCGGGTCTACCGGGCCAAGGGCTACGAGCTGCCGGACGCCGGCCGGGACGCCCGCGGCCAGCACGTGGCCAACCTGCTGGCCTTCCAGCCGGAGGAGCACATCACCCAGGTGATGGCGGTGCGCACCTACGAGGACAAGCCGTACCTCGTCCTCGCCACCCGGGCCGGCCTGGTGAAGAAGTCCGCGCTCAAGGACTACGACTCGCCGCGCTCCGGCGGCCTGATCGCGATCAACCTGCGACAGGACGAGGAGGGCCGGGACGACGAGCTGATCGGCGCCGAGCTGGTCTCCGCCGAGGACGACCTCCTGCTGGTCTCCCGCAAGGCCCAGTCGATCCGGTTCACCGCGACCGACGACGCGCTGCGGCCCACCGGCCGCGCCACCTCCGGCGTCAAGGGCATGTCCTTCCGCGAGGACGACGAACTGCTGTCGATGAACGTGGTCCGGCCGGGGACGTACGTCTTCACCGCCACCGACGGCGGCTACGCCAAGCGCACCGGGGTGGACGAGTACCGTGTCCAGGGACGCGGTGGCTTCGGCACCAAGGCGGCGAAGATCGTCGAGGGCCGGGGTTCGCTGGTGGGCGCCCTGGTGGTGGACGACTCCGACGAGATCATGGCGATCACCCTCTCGGGTGGGGTGATCCGCACGAGGGTTTCCGAGGTTCGTGAAACCGGACGTGACACCATGGGCGTCCAACTGATCAACCTCGGAAAGCGCGACGCGGTGGTGGGCATGGCCCGCAACGCGGAGGCCGAGGACGAGTTGCTGGAGGACGAGGCGGTCGACGCCGAGTCCACCGAGGTGGCCGAGGGTACGGAGACGGCGGGCGGCGAGGAAGCCCAGGCCTGATCCCTACCGCGCAGGCCGGTACCGCCACGTCCGTCCACGGGCGCGGCGGTACCGGCCGCCGACCGGTTCCGGGCAATCCCGCCGGGTGCTGGATGACGAGTGACGACGCAGGGCGGCGCCGCCGCCCTGGTGGGAAGTGCGGGAGGACCAGTGAGTGGAGCCACGGGTGCTGCGGGAGGAGCCACCGGCGGCCGTCCGGGCGCAGCACAGGGCGGCGGGGGCTACGGGGTGCCGCAGCCGCCGGCCGAGCACCCCTCCGCGTCCACCTCGCTGATGCCACCGGTCGGTGCGGCGGGCCAGGGCGGCGGGGCGACGTACGGCGGGCAGTCGACTCCCCCGCCGCCGCCGGGTGCCCCGGCGCCGGGCGGGAGCGGGTTCTCGCAGCCGACCACGTACGCCAAGGGGCAGCCGACGCCGCCCCGGGGCACCCGGGTGGGCGGCAACACCCCGCCCGGCGGGACGCCCGTCCCGGGCGGTGCCCCGCGCCGGTCCGCCCCCGCGCCGGCCGCCGCCGGCCCGGGCCTCGGCCGGACCCGCAAGGCGCGGCTGCGCGTGACCAAGGCCGACCCGTGGTCGGTGATGAAGGTCAGCTTCCTGCTGTCGCTGGCGGTCGGGATCATCATCATCGTGGCGGCCGCGGTGCTGTGGATGACGCTGGACTCGCTCGGGGTGTTCGACTCGCTGGCCAAGACCCTCAAGGAGGTCACCGCCGGCGAGGCCCCTAACAGCGGCATCAACCTGATGGACTACGTCGGGTTCGGCAAGGTGATGACCTTCACCTCGCTGATCGCCGTGGTCGACGTGGTGCTGCTGACCGCGCTGTCCACGCTCTCGGCGTTCATCTACAACGCGGCGGCCGGCTTCACCGGCGGTATCGAGCTGACCCTGGCCGAGGAGGACTGACCCCGGCCGCGCCGGCCGGGGGCTGACCCCCGGTCATATCTTCGTCCGCGGACGGAATGTGCGGGCCCCGGAGGCTGTTACAGCCTCCGGGGCCCGTCGGCATTTCGGGTGACAGCCGGTCCCCGCGGCGTGCCGTCCGGCCGGGCGTCCGTCGCGGTGGGATTAGCTGGGTGCGCTCGTGCCGAGTTTCCGACTGCCGCAGGCCGCCCCCCGGTCCGACCGGCCGGGGTAGGTACGGCTGTGCAGGTACGGCTGGACGGAGGCGCGCGATGGCTCAGCTCGCAAGGCAACTGGTCGAGGCCCTGGAAGGGCTGCTGGGGGTCCCGGTACCGCTGCGGGTGCAGGTGTGGGACGGCAGTGCCGCCGGGCCGCCGGGGGCGCCCACGGTGGTGCTGCGCAACCGGCGGGCACTGCGCCGGCTGCTCTGGCAGCCGGGCGAGCTGGGCCTGGCCCGCGCCTACGTCTCGGGAGACCTGGAGCTCGCCCCCGGCACCGACCTCTACGAGGTGCTGACGGTGGTCGCGCACGTCGCCGAGCGCCCGGAGATCCGCGGGCTGGCGCTGGGCCCCGGCGACGTGGTCGGCCCCAGGGGCCGCCAAGTGCTGGGGGCCCTGCTGCGGGCCGGTGCGCTCGGTCCGCAGCCCACCCCGCCGCCGGAGGAGGCCGGGGCGGTCCGCGGGCGGCTGCACAGCCGGGGCCGGGACCGCGCGGCCATCAGCCACCACTACGACGTCGGCAACGACTTCTACGGGCTCGTCCTGGGCCCGTCGATGGTGTACTCCTGCGCCTACTGGGAGCCCGCCGCGAAGAGCCTGGAGGCGGCCCAGGAGGCCAAGCTCGACCTGATCTGCCGCAAGCTCGGCCTGCGGCCCGGGATGCGCCTGCTGGACGTCGGCTGCGGCTGGGGCTCGCTGGTGCTGCACGCGGCGCGGCACTACGGCGTCACGGCGGTCGGCGTCTCCATCTCCGCGGAGCAGGTCTCCCTGGCCCGCCGGCGGGTCGAGGAGGCCGGCCTGGCCGACCGGATCGAGATCCGCCTCCAGGACTACCGGGAGATCCCGGACGGCCCGTTCGACGCGATCTCCAGCGTCGGCATGGCCGAGCACGTCGGCTCCGAGCAGTACCGGGTCTACGCCGAGGGCCTGTACGGCCTGCTGGTGCCCGGTGGCCGGCTGCTCAACCACCAGATCGCCCGCCGCCCGGACCACCCGGGCGAGCCGCACCGCCCGAGCCCGTTCATCGACCGCTACGTCTTCCCGGACGGCGAGCTCTCCCCGGTCGGTTCCACCGTGGCCCGGCTGGAGGAGGCCGGCTTCGAGGTCCGCGACGTCGAGTCGCTGCGCGAGCACTACGGGCTGACGCTGCGCGAGTGGGTGGCCAACCTGGAGGCGCACTGGACGGAGGCGGTCCGGCTGGTCGGCCGGGGCCGGGCCCGGGTCTGGCGGCTGTACATGGCGGCCTCCGCGCTCGCCTTCGAGGAGAACCGGATCGGGATCAATCAGATCCTCGCCGTCCGGACCGGTCCCGAGGGCGCCGCCCACCTTCCGGCCACCCGTGAGGAGTGGTTGCTCCGTCGCCCCACCGCTTCCCACCAGCGGACTGCCGCCGCGGCCCCCGCCGATCAGGATTTTGGAGATCGGCCGTCGGTCCGCTAATCTTTCAGTGCGGCAAGGGCCTATAGCTCAGACGGTTAGAGCGCTTCCCTGATAAGGAAGAGGCCACAGGTTCAAGTCCTGTTAGGCCCACCACCGCGAAGGGCCCGGAGCGATCTCGCTCCGGGCCCTTCGGCGTTTCCGCGTTCTCGGGAACCACGGGCCCGTCCCGGGGGTTGTTCGGGAAGGACGGGTGGAGGGATGGTGGCGGTATGGCGCTGTTCTGGGCGATGAGCATCCCCGGGTTGGTCTGCGCGCTGGTGGCGCTGGCCTTCGTCGACCAGCTGGCGCTGCGGGCGCGCAGGTCGCGCTGGATCCCGTGGCGGGGGACGGGCCGGGAGGGTCAGGTCTCGGCGACCGGATTCGAGCAGCTGCACGCGCAGTTCGCGGCGGGCAAGCAGCACGAGCTGGACGAGCGGCGCAGCACGCTGATGCTGCGCGACGAGGAGGGCGAGGGCGCTCCGCCGCGGACCAGGGTGGACCTGGCGTCCGGTACCGCCGTGGTGGTCGCGCGGCCCCGCCGGTGACCGGTCCGGGGCGCGTCGGGGGCGGTCCCCGGGCCGGTCCGGAGCGGGCCGACCGTACGACAGAAGGTATGGCGTCAATCCTGCGGCCGGACGCCTTGGTTGGCGGCAGCGGTGGCTGGTCACGATTGGGACACCGGTGTGTATCATCGGCCGCAAGGGCAGTCTGGCACCCGGCAGCCCGTTCGTGCTCGTGACAACTCAAGGACTCGTCGGCCCGGCCAATCCGGTCGGGGCACGGCTGTTGAGTCCGATACGCAAGAAGGACGAGGTCCCGCGGTGAAGAAGCTTCTCCTGGTCGCCCTGGTCGCCCTCGGCGGCTTCTTTGTCTACCGTCAGGTCCAGGCGGACCGCGCCGAGCAGGACCTGTGGACCGAGGCCACCGACCCGGTCCCGGCCGGCCGCTGAGGCCCCGGCCGATCTGACGATCGACGATCTTCGGAGGCGCCGCACGGCGCCTCCCGGGCCGGTCGGCCCGGTCGGGTGACCGGGCGGGCCGGCTTCCGGGCACCGGTCGGGCACGAGTGTCGGGACAGGGCGTGGGATTCGCGCCGGAACCCGGTACGCTGGTGCCCGGCGGTACGCACGGTGCCGTCGAGGGGCTTTAGCTCAGTTGGTAGAGCGCTGCCTTTGCAAGGCAGATGTCAGGAGTTCGAGTCTCCTAAGCTCCACAGACGAACAGGCGATCGGGCGGCCCCCCCGCGGGGGGGGGCCGGGGCCTCCCGGTTCCGGGGCCTCCCG
>NZ_JBHVWC010000023.1:19957-93823 GCF_042882445.1 Kitasatospora sp. NPDC058218
GTAACGGATTATGTATGTTTTCCTCGCCTCTTACCTCCAACAGCCGAACCGGCGAGCGCCCGCCGACCCGCTTTGGGGTCGGCGGCCGATCGGCGTTCTGCGGGGGTGCGGGCCGGTCAGTGCGGCTTGCGCGGGTCGTGCGGCTTGGGGTGGTCGTCGTGGTCGGGCGCCACCGGGCCCGGCTCGGGGCCGGCGCCGCCGGACCCGGTCGGGGTGTCGGGCGCTGCGGAGGTCTCGGCGGCGGAGCCGTTCACCGGGCTGGTGGTGGCGCCCGGTGCGGTGCTGTCCGTCGGGCCGCCGCTCGCGGCGTGGGAGCCGCCGTGCTGCGGGGGCGCGGCCGCGGACCCGGACGCCGGGGCGGGATCCCCGTTCGGGGGCTCGACCAGCCACTCGGGGTTGCTCTGCCGGCGCCACCAGTGCCAGACCAGGATGCCGCTGCCGATCGCGACGGCGCCCGCCACGGCGAGGCCGGTGGCCCAGCCGTTGCGGTGCTCCTTCTTGATGTTCCGCGCCGCGAGGTCGCTGATCTCGGCCGAGGTCACGTGGCCCTGCAGCGCGGTCAGCGCGGCGGCGCCGCGGGTCTGGGCCTCCTGCGCGACGGGGACGACGGTGGAGCGGGCCTCCTCGACCGCGAGGGCGACCCTGGGGACCACGGTGGAGCGGGCCTGGTCGGCGGCGTGGATCGCGGAGAGCCGGGTGGCCAGGGCGGCCTCCTGGGCCCGGTGCAGGGCTTTGAGGGTGCTCTTCTGCGCTTCGGGCGGCAGGCTGGCGAAGGCGTGTTCCAGCTGCGGGGCGAGGTGCTTGGCGTACTGGACGCGGACGTTCTGGGCCGCCTGGGAGGCCTTCGGCCCGATGGCGTCCACAGCGGGGCCCAGCCGCTGCTTCGCGCCGTCCGCGAGGTGCACCGCGGTCTCCTTGGCGGTGGCGGCGTAGGGCGCGAGAGTGTCCCGGGTCTTGCCGGCCGTCTCACGAGCTGAGTCCAAACGGGTCACGAGTCTCTCCTCCTGGGTGGCGTCCTTTATGCACATATCCACCTGAATGCTGATCATGCATCCTGATTTGTCCGACAGCACTCCGGAGTGGGCCGTACGCGGGGCACGGGGCGGCCCGGCCCGCCCGGTGGGCGAGGTCCGGATCCGGCCGGTGGAGATCGCTCGCGGCCGACCCGCCGCAGTACGCTGACGATCCCGGCGCCACCCGTCCGGCGGGTGCCGGCGGGGCCGCGCAGCCGAGTACGAGAAGGGGTTACCGCTGATGCTCCCGGACGAGTCCAGGCCGCCGACGGACGAGGACCCGCGGCCGGGTGGGTCCGGGCCGTCCCGCTGCTACCGGCACCCGGAGCAGGAGACCGGTGTCGGCTGCTCCCGGTGCGGCCGGCTGATCTGCCCCCGGTGCATGGTGAACGCCTCGGTGGGCTTCCACTGCCCGGAGTGCGTCGGCGGGGACAACCGGCGGGTACGGCAGGCGACCACCCGGTTCGGCGGGCAGCTGACCGCGGACGGCGCGCTGGTCACCAAGGTCCTGATCGGGATCAACCTCGCGGTCTTCCTGCTGGCCGCCTACGTGCTCACGCCGTGGCTGTCCGAGGACCTCTCGCTGTTCAGCGTCGGTCCGCAGATCACCGGCTTCCCGTACGGCGTCGCGGCCGGGCCGGACCAGTGGTACCGGCTGCTGACCGCGACCTTCCTGCACGTCGCGCCCTGGCACGTCGCCACCAACATGGTGATGCTCTGGGTGATCGGCCCGTCGCTGGAGGCGGCGCTCGGCCGGGTCCGCTTCCTGGCCGTCTACCTGTTGTCCGGCCTGGCCGGCAGCGCGTTCGCCTTCCTGCTGGCCGGCGGCTTCATGAACTCGCTGGGCGCCTCCGGCGCCGTCTTCGGGCTGCTCGGCGCGACCGTGGTGATGTTCAAGCAGACCAGGACGCCGCTCGGACCGGTGATCGCGCTGCTGGTCTTCAACCTGATCGTCACGTTCTCGGTGTCCGGCATCGACTGGCGCGCGCACACCGGCGGGCTGATCGCCGGCACGCTGACCGCGATCGGGCTGATGTACGCCCCGCGGGAACGCCGGGCGGTCGTCCAGGCGCTGACGGTCGCGGCGATGGCGGGTCTGGTGCTGCTGATGGTCCTCGTCGGGACGGCCCGCTACGGCGGGTGACGCTCCCGTACGTTTGTCCACAGCGGGTGGGGTGTTGTGCACAACCGGTGCCGGGGGTGCCCCGTGGACTGCTGTTCTACGCGTGTCCTGCTGTGCGGACCCGGCATTCGGGGGAGGGCGCGCGGGGGTGTGGAAAGTGCGCCCGACGCGAGTTATCCACAGGGCGGGCGGACTTTTCCCCAGTGTGGATAACCATGTGGATAAGCGCGATAAGCGGGATAACCGCCGCCCGGTATCCGGACACACCACGACGCCGCCCCGCGGAACCTGTCCCGGGGCGGCGGGGGAGAACGCTCAGGGCAGCAGCCCCGGCGTCACTTCCACTGGGTGGAGACGCCGAATCCCGCCGCGATGAAGCCGAAGCCCACCAGGATGTTCCAGTTGGCCCAGCTCTCCACCGGCCAGCTGCCACTGGTCACGTAATAGGTGACGATCCAGACCAGACCGACCAGGAACAGTGCCAGCATCAGCGGGGCTACCCAGCTCCGGCCCGAGCTGATCTTCACCGTGGCCGCCGTCGGCGGGGTGTAATCGGACTTCTTGCGGAGTCGAGACTTCGGCACGAGGAGCTCTCCTGTCGATGCGCTGTGAGACCGCGCAGGGATTCAGCGGGTGAGGCGGCTGGTGGTGGCTGTGGAGAACGTTAGGGGAACCGATCCCGCACATGCCACCGGCGTCCGTTAGCGTAGTGGCTCGGCGGGTCTGAAGGAGATAAGGGTACGGTGCCTAATTTGTCGATTCCTCCTCGGCCTGCCCGCTCCCGCGCCGCGGGTACCCGAATTGTCGGCCGTGCCCTGACCTGCGCCGTCTTCGCGCTCGCCGGCCTGCTCTTCTACATCAGCGCGCAGACCGCCCGCGGCACCGATCTGCGCACCGACAACTCGCTGCTGAGCCTCTCCGACGTGATACGCCAGCGCAGCTCGCAGAACCAGCAGTCCCAGGCGCAGCTCGCCGACCTCCAGGCGCGCTCCCAGGCGCTCACCGGCCAGCAGGGCCGCAGCCCCGCCGACGCCGCGCAGCTGACCGCCCTCCAGCAGGCGGCCGCGCTGGAGCCGCTGCAGGGGCCCGGACTGACCGTCACCCTCAACGACGCCCCGCCGAACGCCACCGCGCGCATCCCCGGGGTGCCCGAGCCCGGGGTCAACGACCTGGTCATCCACCAGCAGGACATCCAGGCGGTGGTCAACGCGCTCTGGCGGGGCGGTGCCGAGGGCGTCCAGGTGATGGACCAGCGGCTGATCTCCACCAGCGCCGTCCGCTGCGTGGGCAACACCCTGCTGCTCCAGGGCCGGGTCTACTCGCCGCCTTACGTCGTCAAGGCGGTGGGGCGCACGGACGCGCTGCGTTCCGCGGTGGACGCCGACCCGACGATCCGCAACTACCTGCAGTACGTGCAGGCGTACGGGCTGGGCTGGAAGGTCCAGGAGAGCGGCGACCTCAACCTGCCCGGCTACACCGGCACGGCCGACCTGCGCTCGGCCCAGGGCCAGTGACCGGCGGGCGGTGACGGCCCGACCGACCCTCGGCGCGAGCGCCGACCGGGCCGCCGGAGGGCAACGGGCGGGCACAGCCGGGGAAGCCCGCCTCACGGGCCCGGATCACGGGTCTACTCTTGACCCCAGTCTGTTGCGTCGAGGGAGCACCATGTACGGCTGGATCTGGCGACACCTTCCGGGGCACCCCCTGGTCCGGGCCCTCATCTCGCTGCTCCTCGTCCTGGGGGTGGTCTACCTCCTGTTCACGTACGTCTTCCCGTGGGCGGAACCGCTGCTCCCCTTCGGCGACGTCACAGTGGACGGCGACGGCGGCGCCGCCGGCTGACCCGGCGGCCCTGCTCCTCCCCCCAGTCCCCGCAGCCCACGGAGATAGCGCGCGAATGACCCCCCAGCTGACCTCGCCCCGCATCCTGGTCGTCGACAACTACGACAGCTTCGTCTTCAACCTGGTCCAGTACCTCTACCAGCTCGGCGCCACCTGCGAGGTGGTGCGCAACGACGAGGTGACGGTCGAGCACGCGGTGCGCCGCGCGGGCGGGGCGGGCTTCGACGGGGTGCTGCTCTCCCCCGGCCCGGGTGCGCCCGAGGAGGCCGGGGTCTGCATCGAGATGGTCCACCACTGCGCACGGACCGGGCTGCCGGTCTTCGGCGTCTGCCTGGGCCTGCAGTCGATCGCGGTCGCGTACGGCGCGGTGGTCGGCCGGGCGCCCGAGCTGCTGCACGGCAAGACCTCGCTGGTGGAGCACGAGGACGGCGGGGTCTTCGAGGGCCTGCCCTCGCCGCTCACCGCGACCCGGTACCACTCGCTGGCGGTCGAGCCGGCCACCGTGCCGGACGAGCTGATCGTGACCGCCCGGACCGAGAGCGGCGTGATCATGGGCCTGCGCCACCGCGAGCTGCCGGTCGAGGGCGTGCAGTTCCACCCGGAGTCGGTGCTCACCGAGGGCGGCCACCGGATGCTCGCCAACTGGCTGGCCGAGTGCGGCGATCCGCAGGCCGTCGGCCGTTCGGCCGGGCTCGCCCCGGTGATCGGCCGGGGCTGAGCGGCATGACCGCCGTGCGTCCGGAAGGGCGTTACCAGTCGGGGGCGGATCCGCAGGGGGCCGGCGAGTACGGCCCGGGCGGCCAGTACCGGCAGCAGGGCCCGCAGTACGGCGGCCGGGGCCAGTACGCGCCGAACAGCCAGTACCAGCAGCACGACCCGTACGGGGCGCAGCCGCTCGGGCCGGACGGCCACCTGCCGGGCCACCCGGAGCAGGGCGGGGCCGAGGACGGTTGGAGCGTCTACGAGCAGGTCGGACAGCCCGGTGCCGGCGCCGGGGCCCACCAGGAGCAGCCCGAGTACCCCTGGTTGGCCGACCAGACGCTCCAACTGCGTCTCCCGGCCGCCCTGGGCGAGGAGGAGGCACCGCCGGTCGGCGGCCGGGCCGAGCGCCGGCGCGCCGCGCAGGGCCGGATGTCCGTGCGCTCGGGCGGCGGGCGCCGGCGGGCGGCCGGCGCGGCCGCCGCGGGCCGGGCGCGGCCCAAGGAGTCGCCGGCCGTGGTGGTCGCCCGCCTCGTCGGCGAGCTGTGCATCACGCTCGGCCTGGTGATGCTGCTCTTCGTCTCCTACCAGCTCTGGTGGACCAACGTGCAGGCCGACGCGGCCGCCGACGGCGCCCGCAACCAGCTGGAGCAGCAGTTCGGCGCGGCCCAGCCGGCGCCTGGTGCGCCCGGACAGCCCGCACCGGACCCGGCCAAGCCGGAGACCTTCGAGCCCGGCAAGGGCTTCGCGATCATCCACCTGCCGAAGCTGGGCCTGAAGTTCCCGATCGCCGAGGGCACGTCCAAGTCGGCGGTGCTCGACAAGGGTCTGGTCGGCCACTACACCGGCACCGGGATGCCGGCCGACAAGGCGGGCAACTTCGCGCTGGCCGCGCACCGCAACACCCACGGCGAGCCGTTCCGGCACATCAACCAGCTCGGTAAGGGCGACAAGATCGTGGTGGAGACCGCCACCGCGTACTACGTCTACGAGATCACCGGCGGCATTCCGGAGACCCCGCCGTCCAACGTGAGCGTGATCAAGCCGGTGCCCAACGGCTCGGGGTACAACCAGGCGGGCCGGTACATCACCCTGACCACCTGCACCCCGGAGTTCAGTTCCAAGGCGCGTCTGATCATCTTTGGCAAGATGATCGAGGAACGGCCGCGGAGCCAGGGCAAGCCGGCCGGCCTCACGGTCGGTTAGCGGCCGCGGCGGACGGCCGCCGCACCGGTCGTACAGCGAGCGAGGGGGAGTACAGGTGACCCAGGACGAGACGGTGGAGCCGGCGACGGAGGCCTTCCCGCCGCCCGCGCCCGCCCGGCGGCGGCGGCGGGGCCGGGCACTGGCCGCGCTCGGTGTCCTCGGCGAACTGCTGATCACCCTCGGCCTGGTGCTCGGCCTGTTCGTCGCCTACTCGCTCTGGTGGACCAACGTGGAGGCCGACGCGGCCGCCGCGCAGGCCTCCGACCGGCTGCGCAGCGCCTGGGCGGCGGGGCCGACGAGCGCTCCCCCGGCCGCCCCCGGCACCCCCGGCACCCCCGGCACCCCCGGCACCCCCGGCACCCCCGGCACCCCCGGCACCCCGGGCCCCTCCCCTGCGCCCGGCCCGGCCTTCGCGGCGGGCGAGGGGATCGGCTTCCTGCACGTGCCCGCGATGGGCCGGGACTACCAGGTGCTGATCCGGATGGGCACCGACGCCGACACCCTGGCCGAGGGCGTCGCCGGAGTGTACGAGCAGCCCTACCGCGCCGCGATGCCCTGGGACGAGAGCGGCAACTTCGCGCTGGCCGCGCACCGGGACGGCCACGGGGCGAAGTTCCACGACCTCGACGCCGTCCACAAGGGCGCCGCGATCGTGGTCGAGACCAAGGACAAGTGGTACGTCTACAAGGTCGACAGCACCCTGCCGGAGACCTCCAAGTACGACACCGGCATCGTCGCCCCCGTCCCCAAGGGCTCGGGCTACCAGGCCCCGGGACGGTACATCACCCTGACGACCTGTACGCCGGTCTACACCTCGCGCTACCGGATGGCCGTCTGGGGCAGCCTGGTGCGGGTGGACGCCGTGGACGCCGCGCGTACCCCGCCGCCCGAGCTGCGCCACTGACCGCGCCGGACGCCGCAACGCCCGAGGGCCCGTCGCAGCAGTTGCGACGGGCCCTCGGGCGTTGCCTCAGAACCAGGGGAACCGAGGGCTAGGGGTTGCCCCCTTTGGTGTTGGAAGGTGAGGGGTTGGTGGGGGAGTCGCCCCCTTTGGTGGGCTCAGGCGGCTTCACCATCAGGGTGATCGAGGTGTTCGGGTCCACCTGGGTCCCCGCGATCGGCATGACACCCGTGACCGTGCCGTTCGGGTCCTGCGAGCCGAGCAGCGTGTAGCCCAGGCCGAGCGCCTGCAGCTGCTTGATGGCTTCCTTGACCAGGACGTTCTGCAGCGGCGGGACGGTGACCTTGTCCGGCGCCTTGTAGATCGTCAGGGTGATCTTCGAGTTGGCCGGGGCCTTGCTGTTCGGCGGGAGCGACTGCGAGGCGACGGTGTTGACCTTGGCGGGGTCGTTGGTCGCGGTCGTCTTCGAGGCGTCGACCTGGAAGCCGGCGCTCTCCAGAGCCGCCTGCGCGGCCTCCTTCTGCTGGCCGAGCACCCCGGGGACCTGGACCTTGGTCTTGCCCTGGGAGACCGTCAGCTTCACCGGCGCGGTCGGGTCGCCCGGGGCGCCCGGCATCGGGTCCTGGCCGGTGACCTGCTCCTGCGGAGCCGTGTCGTCGTCCTTGTACTCGGGGGTGACGTTGGTGAAGCCGGCGTCGTTGAGCGCCTTGACCGCCTGGTCCTTGGTCTTGCCGACGACGTTCGGCACGCTGGCCTTGGCCGGGCCCGAGGAGAGCTGCACCGTGATGGTGGCGGTCTCCGCGATCGGGCCGCCGGCCGCCGGGTTCTGGGTGCAGACCTGGTCCTTCTTGATGGCGGCGTCCGGGCAGGCCACCTTCTCGCCCTCGGTCACCACCAGCTTGGGGCCGGTCTGCGCGGCCAGGGTCTTGGCGTCGGCCAGGGACTTGCCGACCAGGCTCGGCGCGGTGACCTTGGGGGCTTCCTTCTTGTCGTCGCCCTTCGTGCCGCCGAACATCGCCTGGGCGACGAAGAAGGTGCCGACCAGGACCAGCACGGCGGCCACCGCCAGCAGGATCCAGGAGGTGTTGCTCTTCTTCGGCGGCTCCTCGCCGCGCCGGCCACCGCCGCGGCCGTAGCCGTCGTCGTTGCCGCCGCCCGGGCCGCCGGCGTAGGTCTGGCCGTAGCCGTCGTCCTGGTAGCCGGGCTGCTGGCCGTAACCGGGCTGTCCGCCGGCCTGCGGCAGCATCGTGGTCGGACCGCCGCCGGGCTGCTGCGGCAGCACGTTGGTCTGGCCGTACGGGTCGTGCTGCTGCGGGTAGCCGTTCTGGTCGTAGCCGTACCCGGCCGCGCCGCCCATGCCGTACGCGGCGGCCTGCTGGGCGGCGGCCACCGGGAGGCCGTCGAGGAAGCGCTCGATGTCGTCGCGCATCTCGTCGGCGCTCTGGTACCGGTAGTCGCGGTCCTTGGCGAGCGCCTTCAGCACGATCGCGTCGATCTCGGGGCGCACCTCGGGGTCGAAGACGGACGGCGGCTGCGCCTCCTCCCGGACGTGCTGGTAGGCCACCGCGACCGGCGAGTCGCCGACGAACGGCGGGCGCACGGTCAGCAGCTCGTACAGCAGGCAGCCGGTGGAGTAGAGGTCGGAGCGGGCGTCGACCTGCTCGCCCTTGGCCTGCTCGGGGGAGAGGTACTGGGCGGTCCCGATGACGGCGGAGGTCTGCGTCATGGTCATCCCGGCGTCGCCCATCGCCCGGGCGATGCCGAAGTCCATGACCTTGACGTTGCCCTGCCGGGTCAGCATGACGTTGGCGGGCTTGATGTCGCGGTGCACGATGCCGGCCCGGTGCGAGTACTCCAGGGCCTGCAGGATGCCGATGGTCATCTCCAGCGCCCGCTCCGGCAGCAGCCGGCGGCCGGAGTGCAGCAGCTCGCGCAGGGTGGACCCCTCGACGTACTCCATCACGATGTACGGGATGGAGATGCCGTCGATGTAGTCCTCGCCGGTGTCGTACACGGCGACGATCGCGGGGTGGTTCAGTGACGCCGCGGACTGCGCCTCACGGCGGAAGCGGGCCTGGAAGGACGGATCACGGGCCATGTCGGCCCGGAGCGTCTTCACTGCGACGGAACGGCCGAGCCGGGAGTCATGGGCGAGGTACACCTCGGCCATGCCGCCGCGTCCGAGGACGCCGCCGAGCTCGTACCTGCCGCCTAGGCGACGAGGCTCTTCCATAGTTCCGACCCTCTCCCTCACCCGCCGGTGAGGTTGTGACGTAGGTGTCCCCGCACGCTCTGGGTGACGCCGGTCCGGCCCCGGGTGGTTCTGCGATCAGGACCCTCTGGCGTCTCGCGGGCGGCAACGGGCACACCCGCTGCTGCGGATACGCTACCGGTCGCACCCGGCCGGACCGGAGTCGGCCGTCGGCCGATACCAGACCGGTATCCGGACGGCGGGCCCGATCGTGACTTTCGACGCACCTGTGACGGCCGCCCGTTACTTGCCGAGGGCGGCCTGCATCACCGCCTTGGCGATGGGTGCGGCGAGCCGGCCGCCGCTGATGCCGTCACGGTTGTTGGAGCCGTCCTCGACCACGACCGCCACCGCGACCGACTGGCCGTCGGCGGTCTTGGCGTAGGAGGTGAACCACGCGAACGGCAGTCCGGCGTTGTCCTCGCCGTGCTGCGCGGTGCCGGTCTTGCCGCCGACCGTCAGGCCCGGGATCCTGGCGTTCCTGCCGGTGCCGTTCTCGACCACCGAGACCATCAGGTCCTGCATCTTCTGCGCGGTGGCCGGGCTCATCGGCTGGGAGAACTGCTTCTCGGTGTGCTTGGAGACGGTGGTCAGCGAGGCGGAGCGCTCCTGGTCGACCAGGTACGGCTGCATCAGCGAGCCGTTGTTGGCGATCGCGGCGGAGATCATGGCCATCTGCAACGGGGTGGCCCGGGTGTCGTGCTGGCCGATCGAGTCCATCGCGGTGCCGTCCGGGGTGGAGCTGCTCGGGAAGTAGCTCTTCTCGGAGCGGACCGGGGTGTCCACGGTGCTGTTGAAGCCGAACTTCTCGGCCTGGGCGCGCATCTTGTCGCCGCCGAGCTCGGCGCCGATCTTGCCGTAGACCGTGTTGCAGGACTGGTCCATCGCCGACTTGAGCGTGGCGTTCTCGCACCGCTCGTCGGGGCTCTCGTTGTTCAGGTTGGTCTTGGTGCCCGGCAGGGTGTAGGGATCGGGCGTCTGGGTCTTGTCGTCGATGCCCTGGAACACGCCGTTCTCGAACGCCGCCGTCGCGGTGACCAGCTTGAACGTCGAACCGGGCGGGTACGTCTCGCGCAGCGCGCGGTTGAGCATCGGCTTGTTCGGGTCCGCGTTGAGGTCCACCCAGGCCTTGGAGTCGGCGGACTCGCTGCCCGCGAAGGCGCCGGGGTCGTAGGACGGGGTGGAGACCAGTGCCAGGATCGCGCCGGTGCGCGGGTCGAGCGCGACCACCGCGCCCTTCTTGTTGCCGAGGCCGTCGAAGGCCGCCTTCTGGGCCTTGGCGTTGATCGTCGTGACGACGTCGCCGCCCTTCTTCGGCTCCCCGGTCAGCATGTCCAGGGTGTTGCGGAAGAAGAGCCGGTCGTCGCTGCCGGAGAGGATGCCGTCCTCCAGCTGCTCCAGCTGGCTGGCGCCGAAGGACTGCGAGGAGTAGCCGGTCACCGGCGCGTACATCGGGCCGTCGACCCAGGAGCGCTTGTACTTGTAGCGCAGGCCGTTGACGAAGTCGGACTGGGTGACCGGCTGGCCGCCGACGATGATGTTGCCGCGCGGGTGGGCGTACCGGTCGTACACCTGCCGCTTGTTGTTCTTGTTGGTGGCCCAGGCCTCGGCCTGGACGCCCTGCACCCAGTTGGTGCGCACCATCAGGGCCAGGATCAGGACCAGGCAGAAGATCGAGACCCGGCGGATCGGCTTGTTCACGAGGCTGCTCCCCCCTGGAGCTCGGTGGCCGGGGCCGGTTCCACCCCGGGGCGGCGGGCGCTGTCGCTGATCTTCAGCAGGATCGCGACCAGCGCCCAGTTGGCGACCACCGAGGACCCGCCCTGGGCGAGGAACGGCATGGTCATACCGGTCAGCGGGATCAGGCCGGTGACACCGCCGGCGACCACGAAGACCTGGAGCGCCATGGCCGAGGAGAGGCCGACGGCGAACAGCTTGCCGAACGGGTCGCGGGCCGCGATGGCGGTGCGCAGGCCGCGCTGGACCAGCAGGGCGTAGAGCATGAAGATCGCCATGATGCCGGTGAGGCCGAGCTCCTCGCCGAACGAGCCGAGGATGAAGTCGCTCTTGGCGGCGAAGTCGATCAGCCAGGAGCGGCCCTGGCCCAGGCCCGAACCGGTCACCCCGCCGGAGCCGAGCGCCATCAGCGACTGGCCGATCTGTTCCGTCGAACCCGGTGGCGGTTTGGGGGCGAAGGCGGCCATCGGGTCGAGCCAGGCGTCGATGCGGGTCTTGACGTGGCTGGCGGTGGAGGCCACCGCGACGGCGCCGCCGACGGACATCAGCAGGCCGAAGACGATCCAGCTGGTGCGCTCGGTGGCGACGTACAGCATCACCACGAAGAGGCCGAAGTACAGGAAGGACGAGCCGAGGTCGTTCTCGAAGATCAGGATCAGCAGGCTGAGCAGCCAGATCACGATGATCGGCCCGAGGTCGCGGCCGCGGGGCAGGTAGAGGCCCATGAAGCGGCGGCTGGCCAGGGCCAGCGCGTCGCGCTTGACCATCAGGTAGCCGGCGAAGAAGACGGTCAGGATGATCTTGGCGAACTCACCGGGCTGGATCGAGAAGGCGCCCATCCGGATCCAGATCTTGGCGCCGAAGTCCTCCTTGCGGGCCGGGAAGAAGGCCGGCGCCGCGAGCAGCACCAGGGCCGCCGCCATCGAGATGTAGGTGTAGCGCTGGAGGACCCGGTGGTCCTTCAGGAAGATCATCACGAAGATGAAGAACGCCACCCCGAGGCCCGACCACATCAGCTGGTTGGCGGCCGCGGGGTAGTTGTTGTGCAGGAGCTTCCCGGCCTTGTCGAGCCGCCAGATCATCACCACGCCGAGCCCGTTGAGCAGGGTGGCGATCGGCAGCATCAGCGGGTCCGCGTACGGCGCGAAGCGGCGCATCAGCAGGTGCGCGACCAGCGCCAGCGCCCCCATGCCGAGGCCGTAGCCCAGCATGCCGGCCGGCAGCGAGTCGTCCATCGCGAGGCCCACGTTGGCGTACGCGAGGACCGGCAGCAGCACCGCGAAGGCCAGCATCGCCAGCTCGGTGTTGCGCCGGTTGGGAGTGCCCGGCGCGGAGATGGTGGTGTTGCCCCGGCGCCGGGAGGAGGCGCGGTCGGGGGGTACGCCGTTGGACCGGCGGTCGCCGGACCGGCTGTCGGCGTCGTTGCTGAGGTCGAAGGTGCTCACGTGGTGACCGCTCCCTGACGGCCGGCAGGCCCGCTCGGGGCGGGCCTATGTCGGGTCGCGGCCGTCACGGCTTCGGGCAGGAGTCGGCCTTCTGCCGCTCCTCGTCCGTCAGCCCGGGCAGGTCGCCCTGGGGCCCGGTGGCCGGGGCGGCGGTGCTCTGGCTGGGGGCGGCCGTGGTCGGGGTCGGCGTCGGGGTGGTCGTGGGCGCGGCGGCGGCCGGGGCCCGGCCGGTCGTCGCCGAGGGCGACGGCGCGGGCGCGGTGGCCGCCAGGAACCCGGCGTGCGCGACCGCGGCCGTGGCGCCCGGCTGGCCGGTCGGCGCGGTGCCCGGCAGCGCCGGGTTGGCCGCGGCCGTCCTGGCGTCGGCGACCTTGTGGCAGAACGTCGCCTGCTCGCCCAGCTTCTTCACCTTGTCGTCGGCGTCGCCGAGGCTGCTGGCCGAGATGGTGTTGGTGACGTGGGTGCGCTGGTCCTGCGGCAGGTACTTGAGCTCGATGTCCTTGTACGAGGTGTGCACCGAGGACAGGCTCACCCCGGCGAGGCTCTGGTTGAGGCCCTGGTAGACCGCGACGTGGTCGCCGTCCACACCGACGTAGTACTGGTCCTGGGTCCACTGGTAGCCGAAGAAGCCGGCGCCGCCCAGCACACCGAGGGCGACCAGCGCGGCCAGCGAGAGCTTGAGCGCCCTGCCCTTGCGCTTCGGCCGCTCCTCGTCGTCGAACTCCTCGGTGCCGTACACCGAGGGCTCGCCGGCGCCGAAGCCGTCGTAGCCCTCGGCCGGGCCGAAGCCGGCCGGAGCGGCGCCGTAGCCGCCGTCGTAGCCCTCGGCCGGGCCGAAGGCGCCCTGCGGGGAACGCCCGAGACCGGCCGCCCGTCCGGCCGGGGTGTCCCGGATCGACTGGTCGGCGGCGGTCGAGGACGGCGGGGTCTCGGCGACCGCGCCGACCACCACCGGGACGTCGTTGAACTGACCGCTCAGGGTGTCCGTGGCGCCGACGTCGAGGACGTCCGCCACGATGCAGGTGATGTTGTCCGGACCGCCGCCGCGCAGTGCGAGCTGGATCAGCTCCTGCACGGTCTGCTCGGGGGAGTAGAAGCTCCCGAGGGTGTCCTGGAGGGTCTGGTGGCTGACCGGGCCGGAGAGGCCGTCGGAGCAGATCAGGTAGCGGTCGCCGGCCCGGACCTCGCGGATCGACAGGTCGGGCTCGACCTGGCCGCGGCCGTCCAGCGCCCGCATCAGCAGCGAGCGCTGCGGGTGGGTCTCGGCCTCCTCGGGCGTGATCCGGCCCTCGTCGACCAGGCGCTGCACCCAGGTGTGGTCCTGGGTGATCTGCACCAGCGAGCCGTCCCGCAGCAGGTAGGCGCGGGAGTCGCCGACGTGCACCAGGCCCATCCGCTGGCCCGTCCAGAGCATCGCGGTGAGGGTGCAGCCCATGCCCTCCAGCTGCGGGTCCTCCTCGACCATCTGCCGGAGTCGGTCGTTGGCGCCCTGGACGGCGTCACCGAGCAGGGTCAGCAGGTCGGCGCCGGGCACGTCCTCGTCCAGCCGGACGATCGAGCCGAGCACCTCGGAGGACGCGACCTCGCCGGCCGCGGCGCCGCCCATGCCGTCGGCCACGGCCAGCAGCCGCGGCCCGGCGTAGCCGGAATCCTCGTTCCCCTCCCGGATCAGCCCCTTGTGGGAGCCGGCGGCGAAGCGCAGCACCAGGGTCATGCGACCTGAGCCCCCCTCTGGGTCATGGACGGGATGCTGTCCCTCATGCGCTACTACTTCCGCAGTTCGATGACGGTCCTGCCGATACGGATCGGCATGCCCGGCTGGAGCGGGGTCGGCGCGGTCAGACGCTGCCGCTCCAGATAGGTGCCGTTGGTGGAGCCTAGATCCTCGACCGTCCACTGCCCAGTCTGATCCGGATAGATCCTGGCATGCCGGGAGGACGCGTAGTCGTCGTCCAGCACGATGGTGGAGTCGTGCGCGCGGCCCAGCGTGATGGTCTGGCCCTGCAGCGCGACGGTCGTACCGGCCAGCGAGCCCTGCACCACGACCAGCTGGGTCGGGGCGCCGCGGCGCCGGCCGCCGCCCTGGGTCTGGGGGGCGGGGGCGGGCTGGCCCTGCGGGGCCCGCCCGGGCGTGGCCACGGGGGCCGTGGTGGCGGTGGCCGCGGTCGCGGCACCGCCCCGGCGGGAGGAACGGGGGTTCACCCTGGTCCCGAACAGGTCACTGCGGATCACCTGGACCGCGACGATGACGAACAGCCACAGCACGGCGAGGAAACCCAGCCGCATGACCGTCAGGGTCAGTTCTGACATGGCCGGCCCGCCCGTGAGTGAGCGAAGCGAGCGAACAAATCGGACACTACCCTTCGACCTGTCGGTAGACGATGGTGGTGGAGCCCACGACGATTCGCGAGCCGTCGCGGAGCGTAGCGCGCTGGGTGTGCTGTCCGTCCACCACGATGCCGTTGGTGGACCCGAGGTCGAGCACCATCGAGGGGGTTCCGGGCCGGATCTCGGCGTGCTTGCGGGAGACCCCGGGGTCGTCGATCCGCACGTCGGCCTCGGTGGAACGGCCGAGCACGCAGGCGTTCCCGGTGATCTGGTGGCGGGAGCCGTTGACCTCGATCCAGCGGCGGACGGCGGTGCCGTGGCCCGCGCCCGGGAACGGGCGGACGTTGCCGCCCGCGGGCGCCGGGGCGCCGGGGGGCATGGCGGGGGGCGCGGCCGGCGGCGGGGGCGCGCTGTAGGGGGCGGCGCCCTGCTGCTGCCACGGTGCGCCGGGGGCCGGGGCGGCCGGCGGCCGGCCGTAGCCACCGCCCTGGGTGGGCTGCGCCGGGGCCTGCTGCGGCTGCTGCTGCTGCTCCTCGGCGGCCAGCGTGCGGCTGCGCACCCGGTAGAGGCCGGTGTCCAGGTCGTCGGCCTTCTCCAGGTTCACCTGGAGCGGGCCCATGAAGGAGTACCGCTGGGCCTCGGCGTACTCGCGGACCATGCCGGCCAGCTCGGTGCCCAGCTGGCTGGAGTAGGGGCTCAGGCGCTCGAAGTCGTGCGGGCTCAGCTCGACGATGAAGTCGTTGGGCACGACGGTGCGGTCACGGTTCCAGATGCTCGCGTTGTTGTCGCACTCACGCTGCAGCGCACCGGCGATCTCCACGGGCTGGACCTCGGACTTGAACACCTTGGCGAAGGTGCCGTTGACGAGACCCTCAAGTCGCTGCTCGAACTTCTTCAGCACTCCCATGGGGCACCCCCTTCCAGGGTTCGTTCGCCTGCCTGCCTGACGACCGGATCCCGGGGAGCCGGTCGCGCCTACTTGCGGTACTTCCGTACTGATCGTATCCACGCCGGGGCCATCCATACGGTTCCCGGACCGCGTGGTGCCCGGGGGTGGGCTCGGACACACAGGGTGACGCATTCCGGCGGCGGCATGCCAGGGGTACCCGTCACGACCGCCCCTCATCCCTCGCTCGCCTGTTCGTCCGGGCATCCGTTCGGATGCGCCCGGCCGTCCCGGGAAACGGATTCGGAGGCGGCCCGCAGGTCGTGCTACTGTTTTCCACGTCGGAAGGGGCGCCCGCAAGGGAGCCGGACCGAAGAACCGCGAAGGCCACATGGTACCGAGCGGATCGGCTGGTCGGCTGGCAACCACGACAAACACCCATGCGCGGGTGGCGGAATAGGCAGACGCGCTGGATTCAGGTTCCAGTGCCCGAAAGGGCGTGGGGGTTCAACTCCCCCCTCGCGCACAGTGAAGCCCCGCAGATCTTCGGATCTGCGGGGCTTTCTCGTGTTCCCGACGGGATCGGCACCGCCCCCGGGGAGGCGACGCCCTCACTCCCGGCCGGCGGGGAGGTCGGCCCGCACCGCGAAGCCGCCGTCGGAGGTGGTGCCGGCGCTGAGGGTGCCGCCGAGCAGCTGTGCCCGTTCGCGCAGGCCGACCAGGCCGTGCCCGCCGCCCGGCAGGGTCTCGGCGGGCCGGACCGGCGGGGCGTCGTTGCGGACCTCGACCCGGAGCCGGCGGCCGTGCGCGCGCACCCGGACGTGGACGGTGGCCTGCGGGGCGTACTTGGTGATGTTGGTGAGCGCCTCCTGGACCGTCCGGTAGGCCGCCCGCTCGACCGCCTCGGGCCAGGGCCGCTCCCCCGGGGACAGCTCGGCCTCGGCGGCCAGACCGCTCTCCTCGATCAGCCGGGGCAGGTCCGCCAGCCGGGGCTGCGGGGCGAGCGGGGCGTCCGGACGCGCGCCGGCGGCCCGCAGCACGCCGACCATCTGCCGCAGCTCCTCCAGGGTGCGCACGGAGAGCTCCCGGATCGTCCGGGCGGTGGTCGCGGCGGCCGGGTCCGCGGTGCTGACCTGCAGCGCGCCGGCCTGGATGCTGATCAGGCTGACCTGGTGCGAGACCACGTCGTGCATCTCCCGGGCGAGCCGGCCGCGCTCGCTGATCAGCACCCGCTCGGCGAGCAGCCGGCTCTCCCGTGCCTGGCCCCGGGTCAGCTCGTCCAGCCGGTCCGCCAGCTCCCGGCGGGTGCGGGAGAGCAGACCGGTGGCGGCCGGTCCGGCGGCCAGCATCACCGACTGGATGGCGTACAGCGCCGTCTCCCGGGTCGGTTCGAAGGACTGCTCGGAGAGCGGCCAGTGGAAGAACTCGACCAGGGCGAAGAGGGTCGCGCAGGGGACCACCACCCGGGGGGCGGGGCGTTCGGCGGCCACCGTGTAGACGGCGGTGATCGGGGCCAGCCAGATGTCGGCGAGATAGCTGCCCGGCATGGTGAGCAGCAGCACGGTGACCGGGAAGCGCCGGCGCCAGGGCAGGACGACGGCGGCGAGCAGCGAGAGCAGGACCTGCCACCAGGACGCGCCCCGGGCCACCAGCGCGGCGTCCATCAGGGAGTAGAGGGCCGGCAGCAGCAGCATCAGCCAGGGGGCGGTGAGCCGGGCCGGCAGCCGTCTGGCAGGGGGCAGCTCGGTGGCGGTCATGCTCCGTTGCCGGGTTTCGGCCGGACCAGGCCGGCCCGGTGGGCGACGACGGCGGCCTGCACCCGGTTGGCGGCGCCGAGCTTGCCGAGGATCGCGCTGATGTGGTCCTTCACCGTGCCGGTGCCCAGGAAGAGCCGGTCGGCGATCTCCGCGTTGGACAGGCCCTCGCCCAGCAGCGCCAGGACGTCGAGCTCGCGGCCGGTGAGGGTGCGGGCCAGCGAGGCGGCCTCGGCGTCCGGGCCGCCGCCGTCCACGTAGCCGCCGATCACGGTGCGGGTGACGGTCGGGGAGAGGATGCTGCCGCCGGCCGCGAGCACCCGCACGGCGTGCACCAGCTGGTCCGGGGCGGTGTCCTTGAGCAGGAAGCCGGACGCGCCGGCGCGCAGCGCGGTGCCGATGTACTCGTCGGTGTCGAAGGTGGTGAGCATCGCCACCGACGGCGGGTCGGGCAGGGCGCGCAGCCGCCGCAGCACCGAGATGCCGTCGAGGTCGGGCATCCGGATGTCGAGCAGCACCACGTGCGGGCGCAGGCGCTGGACGTGTTCCTCGGCCTGGCTGCCGGAGCAGTCGCCGACCACCTCCAGGTCGTGGGCGGAGCCGACGATGAGGCCGAGGCCGGAACGGACCAGGATCTCGTCGTCCACGATCAGCACGCGGGTGGTGGTGATGGTCCCTCCTCGGTTCGGGCGGCCGGGCCCGGCCGGTCCGTTCGGTGCAGTTGTCTTGAGCATTTCGAGACTAGGGCCAGTGGGGTCGGGGTGCCGAACGCCCGGCCCGGCGGACACCCCCGCCGTTCGGCGGGGGTCGGAATCCGCTACCGGGTTCACGTAATTCTCACCTCGGGTGCGGAACGATGGAGTTGGCTGCCCCTTCACCGGTTTCCGGTCATGGCCAGGGTCGCTGGTCAGTCCGTCGGGCGCACGGATGCCCGGCGCCGGCTTGTGTGCGGATGCGCCCCACCATCTGATCGTTTGGAATTGAGCTGTGTCGTCCACTGTGAAGTCGGAGCCGTCCGCCGCGTCCGCCGGACCCGGGTCCGCCGGCCTGCTGGAGCGCTGGCGCCCGAGGGCCGCCGCGGCGACCGTCTGGTACCTGCGCCTGATCGCGCTGCTGAACGTCGTGACGGTGCTGCTGGTGCCGTTCCGGGACCAGGTGACCGAGCACAACGAGGGCGAGTACTTCACCCCGTACCTGATGACGGCCGGCCTGAGCAGCGCGGTGCTGTCGGTGTTCCTGGCGATCGCGATGCGGCGGCGCAAGCGGGCCGCGTGGATCTTCAACATCGCGCTGGCCGGGCTGTTCGCGGTGCTCTACCTGCTGGCCATGGCGCTGCCCGGCGAGCAGTTCAACCACCACGCGCTGAACTACATCTCCACCGTGCTGACCTGCCTGTTCGTCCTGGCCCTGCTGGTCGGGCGGAGGGAGTTCACCTCCAAGGGCGACAGCTCCAACCCGAAGACGGCGGCGGCCACCTTCGTCGGCGGTCTGGCCTTCGGCGGTGTCGTCGGCGCGCTGCTGGTCTGGGCGAACAACACCGCCCAGGGCTCCGACTTCTGGGACCTCTTCCGCTACTCGGTCGGCCGGATGATCACCATCACGCCCTCCGAGCACCTGCGGTCCGTGGTCACCGCGCCGACCTGGGTCAACGCCGTCATCAACGCGATGGGCGGGGTGCTCTTCCTCCTGGTGCTCTACGTGGCGTTCCGCAGCCCCAGGGACAAGGAACTGCTGACCCCGGAGGACGAGGAGCGGCTGCGGGCCCTGCTGGACAAGCAGGGCGACCGGGACTCGCTGGGCTACTTCGCGCTGCGCCGCGACAAGGCGGTGGTCTTCTCCCCCAGCGGCAAGGCGGCGGTGACCTACCGGGTGGTCGGCGGGGTCTCGCTGGCCTCGGGCGACCCGATCGGGGACCCGGAGGCCTGGCCCGGCGCGATCGACGCCTGGCTGGCCGAGGCCCGGGAGCACGCCTGGGCGCCAGCCGTGATGGGCGCCTCCGAGGAGGCCGGGGTGATCTACGCCCGGCACGGGCTGGACGCGCTGGAACTGGGCGACGAGGCGATCGTCGAGCTGGACGAGTTCTCGCTGGACGGCCGGGCGATGCGGGTGGTCCGCCAGGCCTACAACCGGGTCAAGCGGGCCGGCTACACGGTGCGGATCCGGCGCCACCAGGACATCCCCGAGTGCGAGATGGCCGAGCTGGTGGCCAAGGCCGACCAGTGGCGCGACGGCGCGACCGAGCGCGGCTTCTCGATGGCGCTCGGCCGCCTCGGCGACCCGGGCGACGGGCGCTGCGTGATGCTGGAGTGCCACGACGGGGACGGCGAGCTGAAGGCGCTGCTGAGCTTCGTGCCGTGGGGTGCGGACGGGCTCTCGCTGGACCTGATGCGCCGGGCCCGGGACACCGAGAACGGACTGATGGAGTTCATGGTGATCGAACTCCTGCAGCGCGCGGGCGAGGTCCAGCTGGCCCGGGTGTCGCTGAACTTCGCAATGTTCCGTTCCGTTTTCGAGCGCGGGTCGCGCCTCGGCGCGGGGCCGGTCCTGCGGCTCTGGCGCTCGGTGCTGGGCTTCTTCTCGCGCTGGTGGCAGATCGAATCGCTGTACCGGGCCAACGCCAAGTACCGGCCGATCTGGGAGCCGCGCTATCTGCTCTTCGAGAAGAGCAGCGAGATTCCGCGCATCGGCATCGCCAGCGCGCGCGCCGAGGGCTTCATCACCGCACCGAGTCTGCCCGCCCTGTTCCGTCGCCGACACGCGGGAGCCGCCGACGCGGCCGCCCGGGTGCCGGCGGCCGCGCGGGACGGGAAGGGGTAACCCCTCCGCCGGGGGGCGGAGGGGACCGGTCGTCCGGATGGGGGGTCTTCGGGGTTTTCTCTCCCCCCAGAGGATGAGGCAGCTCAACTTTTATGCCGATGTGGATTCATTAACCGGCTTCTAATGTTGGAGTGGTCGAGAAGGCGTTCGCGGCTTCGGGGATTTGGAGAGACGGTTGTGATTTACAGGACCCACGCGGGGGGCGTGCGAAAGGGGCCGCTGGCTATTGCCGGTGCGGCCGCTGGAGCCGAGTGGGGGACGTTGTTCGGGACGGTCCGGGACCGGCTGGTGGCGAAGAAGTTCGCCGCCGTTCCGCTGGCGAGCGCGGCGACCGCCCTGATCCTGCTGTTCAGCATCGTGCAGCACCTGCCGGGCGGCGAGCGGTTCGTCACCCGCATCGGGGTGGTGAAGGCGGCGCTGCCGCTGGACGTCTCGCTGCTGCGCACACCGCTGTCGCTGTACGTGCCGGCGCTGGACCTGCCGGTCTGGGGGGCGCTGGCCCAGGTCTTCCTGGTCTTCGGAATCGCCGAGATCGTGCTCGGGCGGCGGCTGACGCTGGTGGTGGCCTACGCCTGCACCCTGGCCGGGACGCTGTTCGCCCGGGTCGGGGTCGCGATCGGCCCGGACCACATGTTCGGCTTCCCGAAGTGGGTGGCCTACGTCCGCGACACCGGCCCCTCGGCGGCGGTGGTGGCGCTGGCGATCTGCATCGCGTTCCGCTGCCGGGCCTGGTTCACGGCCGGCCTGGTGGTCGCGCTGATGGTCGGCGAGGCGGTCGTCCTGCCGAACCTGGCGGGCCTGGAGCACGTCGTCGCGGTGATCACCGCGCTGCTGATCGCCGTCTCGGTGGAGGTGTTCGGGGACTTCTGGCCGCGGGTGCTGGCCGGGGTCGGCGCGGCGGCCTCGGTCGCCACGGCCGCCTCGATCGAGGTGGCCACCGAGGCCCGCCGCCGCTCGGCAGGCGCAGCCCGGGCGTAGCCGCCGACAGAGGGCCGAGCCCTCCTGCCCGACAGTGGGCGAGCGGGGCGGCCCGGCGGCAGGCCAGACCACGAGCCAAAGGGCCCCGGCGCCTGAAGCCCCACCCGCCCGTCTTGAGCTCCGCCCCGCGCCGAACCCGCCCCGAGCCGAAGGGCCGCGCCGGTGCCGAAAGGGTGGGCCCCTCCTGCCCGATGCCGGGCAAGGAGGGCAAGGGACGGAGCGACGTTGGGGGCACCCCCGGCCGGAGGCTGGGGGAGAGCGACGGAGCGCCGACCGTCGGCACCGGACCAAAGCGGCCCGGAGGCGAGCGGGCGAAAACACAGCCCGGAGGCGAGAGGGCTCTAAACAATCGGCAGCTCGAACCAGACCACCTTGCCGACCGCCTTGCGGGCGGTGCCCCAGCGTTCGGCGAGCTTGGTGACCAGCGTCAGTCCGCGGCCGGTCTCGCCGAGCTGTTCGGCGGGCTCCAGCGACGGCAGGTTGTGGTTGTCGTCGCTGACCTCGACCAGCAGCTTGTCCACCCGGATCAGCTGGAGCTGGACGCGGTCCCGGGCGACCCGGACGGCGTTCGTCACCAGCTCGCTGACCAGCAGCTCGGCGGTGTCGCAGAGCCCCTCCAGGTGCCAGCCGGTCAGCTGCTCGCGCACCAGTGCGCGGGCCCGGCGGACCTCCCGGTGGTCCACGGTGAGGTCCCAGGTGGCCACCTCGGTCGGCGCGACGCCGTCGAAGCGGGCCACCAGCAGGGCGACGTCGTCCTTGCGGTCGTCCGAGTGCAGCCGGTCCAGGACGACGTCGCAGGCCTCCTCGGGGCTGCGCTGCGGGTCGATCAGGTTGCCGCAGAGCGCGGCCAGCCCGGTCCCTATGTCGCCGCCCCTGACCTCGACCAGGCCGTCGGTGCAGAGCACCAGCATCGAGCCGTCCGAGACGTCGATGGTCTTGGCGACGAACGGCACCCCGCCGACGCCGATCGGCGCCCCGGCCGGGATCTCCAGCAGCTCGCCGGTGCCGTCCGGGTGCACCAGCACCGGTGGGACGTGGCCGGCGCTGGCCAGCTCGCAGGTCCGGTTGATCGGGTCGTAGACCGCGTACAGGCAGGTGGCCAGATGGTCGTCGCCGAGCTTCTGGGCCAGGTTGTCCAGGTGGCGCAGCAGCTGTCCGGGCGGCAGGTCCAGGGCGGCGAGGGTCTGCATCGCGGTGCGGAAGCGGCCCATCGCGGCGGCCGAGTGGATGCCGTGGCCCATCACGTCGCCGACCACCAGGGCGACCCGGCTGCCGGGCAGCTGGATCGCGTCGAACCAGTCCCCGCCGACCTCGGCCTTGGGGTCGCCCGGCAGGTAGCGGTGGGCGATCTGCACACCGGGGATCTGCGGCGGGCGGGTCGGGATCATCGAGCGCTGCAGGGTGGTGGCGACCTTGGACTCGGCGCGGTGCAGCCGGGCGTTGTCCAGTGAGAGCGCGGCGCGGGCGGCCAGCTCCTTGAGGGTGGCGGCGTCGCCCTCGTCGAAGGGGGCGCGGTCGGGCAGCCGGAGCAGCTTGAGGATGCCGAGCACGGTGCCCCGGGCGGAGAGCGGCACCACCAGCATCGAGCGGCCGGAGACCACCGAGGCGAGCCGGACGCCGCCGAGCGCGGCGGCGTAGTCGACCGCGACGTCCTCGCTGACCACCGGGACCAGGACCGGCTGGTTGAGCTGGAGGGCCATCCCGGGCGGGGTGCGGCGGGGCATCGCGACCAGCGAGCCCTCGGCGAGGACGTGGTCCCACTGGCCGGCGGAGTCGTTGTTGGCCAGGGCGACCCGGCGCAGCATGGTGTCGTCGTCCGGCCGGGCCTCGGGCAGCTCGGAGTCGGAGATCAGGCCGTCCACCAGGTCGACGCAGGCGAAGTCGGCGACCCGGGGGACGAGCACCTGGCAGAGCTCGCGCGCGGTGAAGCCGAGGTCGAGGGTGGTGCCGACCTTGCCGCCGACCTCGTTGAGCAGGGCCAGCTGCTCGCCGGCCTGGCCGTTGGTCAGGAACGGGGTGAGCCGCCCGGCCGGCGGGGCGCCGCCCGGGCAGCCCAGGACCTCGGCGGGTGCGGGGGCGGGGGAGGGGACGGCGACGGGTGGGACCTGGTCGCCGGGGTGGACCTGGTGGCCGTTGGCGGACGACTCGACGGCGGCCTGCTCGATGGTGGCGCCTCCTCTGGGCGGTGCCGGGACGGTCGGGGCGGCCGCCGGCACGCCGCTCACGGCGCCGGCGGGCCGGGCGGCCGGCGCGGCGGGTCGGTCGGCGGCCTCGCGCTGGACGGGCAGCGGTCCGGCCGGCCGCCGGCCGGGGGCGGACTGCTCGGGCTGCGGGGGCGGGCCGAGTCGGGTGGCGCGCTGCTGGGCGGTCGGGTAGCGGCGGCCGATGCCCGCGGCCGCGTGCGCGGTGCCGGCCTGCGGATCGGCCGGCAGCACGGGGAGCACGGTGGTGGCGTCCAGCCGCAGGGCGGGCAGGCCGGCCCGGCTCAGCCCGTCGAGCAGCTGGGCCCGGCGGTCGGCGGAGCCGGCCGGCAGCAGCCGGGCGAGCGGCTCGGGCACCGGGCGGCCGGGGGCGGTGAGGGCGGCGGTGAGCCGGTGGAAGCCGCCCCGGGCGGCGGGGGTGGCGGCGAACGGCAGCAGGCGCTCGCCGAGCGCGAGCCGCGGCCCGGCGGAGCGCAGCGGGCGGGCGTCGGCGGCCAGGGCCAGCAGGCCGCCGGCCGGTCCGGGCAGTGGATAGGCCCACCAGAGCACGTCGCGCAGGTGCTCCTCGCGGTCGACGACGGGCATCTGCCCGGCCCACGGGCGGTCGGCGGCGGTCAGCTCGGCCAGCGTGTCCAGCGCGTCGCGGCGGTGCCGGAGGGCGGGGGCGGCGGCCGGTCCGGGGACGCTGCGCGGCTCGACGGCGGGCAGCAGGCCGGAGGCGGGGCGGTCGTGGGTGACGTCGGCGCGGTGCCCGAACAGCTCCTCGGCGGCCCTGCTCCACTGCGCGACCCGGCCCGTCCGGTCGACCAGGACCAGGGCGAGCCGGACCAGCGCGACCACCCCTGAGGGCTGGTCACCCGGTGCGGCTCCGGATCCGGCCGTGACGGCCGCCGGACGCGGTGTTGAGTTGGGCTCGTCCACCATGGATTCGGTCTGCTCCCGCCTGGCCGCCACGCCTGGAGGTGGCCGTCTCTCTGGAGGAGGCACGCTGTGCGTACCAGCGAAGCACGGAGAGGGCCGGGCTCGATAGCGAAACGAGGAGATTCATCAGTACTTGTTGCGCGTCCCGTTGTGTACGCCCGCCCGCACTCCCCGTCCACCCGGTCGGAGCAGCGCGCGCGGAGGTAGGGTGGCAGGCCGGGCCGCCCCGCGGGGCGGGCGTGCCGCTCCCGGTACGGCGGACGGCACGGCAGCAGGACGAGCCGGCAGGACGAGACAGAGGCGAGACGTGACCGCGCAGAGCCCCGCCCGTTGGACGGATCCGGAGCAGCAGGAGCTGGAGGAGCGGGTCGCCGCCGCCGAACTCGCCTGGCTCACCATGGACGTCGACATGCAGACCCTGCGGGTCGAGATCGACAACTTCGCCCTGATCCACCATCAGCTGCTCGGCCCGCTCTACGCCCGGCTGGACGAGCTGGACGCGTTGATCGCCGAGACGGTGGCCACCCGGACCGGGCACCCCGAGGACCTCCGGCGGGCCGCCGAGGCGCGTCAGCGGGTGGACGAACTGCCCGACCTGGACGCGCTGTTCGACAGCGTCCAGGAGCAGGACGCCGCCACCGCGCCGCCGGCCGCGCCGACCCGGGTGCGGCCCGGCCGGGACGCCCAGCGGATCTACCGCGAGCTCGTCCGCCGCGCCCACCCCGACCTGACCACCGACCCGGCCGAGCAGCAGCGCCGGGCCGCCTTCATCGCCCGGGTCAACGAGGCCTACGCGTACGGCGACGCCGTCGCGCTGGAGGGTCTCGCAGCCGAGTGGTCCACCGCCCCCGAGGCGGCGCCCGCGCTGGACTCCCCCGACCGGTTCGGCTGGCTGCGCCGGCGGCTGGAGTGGCTCACCGCCAAGATCGCCGAGACCGCCACCGAGCAGGTCAGGCTGGAGAACACCGCGATGGGCCAGCTGCTCGCCCTCGCCCCGCAGGACCCGGACGGCCTGCTGGAGGAGCTCGCCGACCAGCTGCTGGCCAAGGCCTCCGCCCAGCAGGCCGAGCTGGAACGGCTGCTCGGCGGGCAGCCGGTGGGGGACAATGGAGCGGACCGGACCGAGCCCCAGGAGAACCAGACGATGTTCGCGCAGATCCCCACCGCCGAAGCCGCCGCCGTCCCCGCCGACGCCGCCCTGCTGGACGTCCGTGAGCAGGACGAGTGGGACGCGGGTCACGTGGACGGTGCGCTGCACATCCCGATGGGCCAGGTGATCGCCCGCCTCGGCGAGCTGCCGGACGGGAAGCTCTACGTGCTCTGCCGGGTCGGCGGGCGCTCCGCGCAGGTCGTCCAGTACCTGGTGCAGAACGGCCGGGACGCGGTCAACGTGGACGGCGGGATGTACGCGTGGGAGGGCGCCGGCCGCCCGATGGTGAGCAGCGACGGCCGGGACGCCTTCGTCCTGTAGGTCCGGCGCGGTTCGCTCCCCCGCCGCGGCACCGACCGCCCTCCGGGTAGGGCAGGATGGGCGCGCGACCGAGCCGGGAACGGACCGGCGGCGTACGTCCGGCGGGGTGGGGGAGTGTCCATGGCCGAGAACACCGGGGCACCGCCCGGCGGGCGGGTCTGGTCGACGCCGGCGCTGGCCGTGCTCGGGCTGGCCGCCGCCGTGCTGGTGACGGGCACCGGGCTGTTCCTCGCCGCGGTGTTCCTGCACGTGGCCCCGGCCAACTCGGCCTCCCGGGAGTACCGGGAGCAGGTCGACGGCCTGGTGTACCCGGAGTTCGAGCAGAACTGGAAGCTGTTCGCGCCCAACCCGCTGCAGCAGAACGTCAGTCTGGACGCCCGGGTGCGCACGGTCGCGGCCGGCGGTGCGACCCGGACCCACGACTGGACCGGGCTGACCGCCCGGGACGTCGCGGCGATCCGCGGCAACCCCGCGCCCAGCCACGCCGACCAGAACCTGCTCCGCCGGGCCTGGGACTTCTACGAGGGCTCGCACAGCGCGCAGGACGACACGCTGACCAATCCGCGCGGCAAGCTGGCCGAGCAGTACCTGAAGCGGATCGCGCTGCAGCGGATCGGCCGGAGCGTCGACGGCGAGCGGGTCCTGCAGATCGAGTTCCGGGTGACGGCCGCGACCGTCCCGCCGCCGGGCTGGAGCGGGGAGGCCGCGCCGCCCGCGCCGAAGGTCCGGGAGCTGCCGTGGTGGCCGGTGGACGACGAGGACTACCGGGGGCTCGGGTGAACGACGTCTCGCCGACGGTCGGGCCGGAGCTGCTCGACGGGATCCCCCGGCAACCCGCGCCCGACGTGGAGCCGGAGCCGGCCCCCGGGCGGCCCGGCCCGGGGCTCGGCGCGGCGGCCGCGCGGGGCTTCGCGGCGTTCACCGGGCGGGCGCTGGGGCGCCACCAGGCGGCGGCGGTGCGGATCGGCTTCGGGCTGGTCTGGCTGGCCTTCCTGCTGCGGGAGTGGCCCAACCGGCGGCTGCTCTACGGCGACACCTCGCCCTGGTCGCTCGCCCTGGCCGAGCGGCTGCTGGCCGACAACGGGGCGCTGACCGTGCTGCCGTGGTTCGGTGGGCGGCTCTGGTTCGAGCTGGTCTACCACCTGGCGGTGCTGGCCGCCCTCGCCGTCCTGCTGGGCTGGCGGACCAGGGCGAGCACCGTGCTGTTCCTGGTCACCGTGCTGTCGCTGCAGAACCGCAACGTCTTCCTCGGTGACGGCGGCGACAACGTCGTCCATCTGATGGCGGTCTACCTGGTCTTCACCCGCTGCGCGCAGGTCTGGTCGCTGGACGCCCGGCGGCCGGCCCCGGGGCGGTCCGGGGTGCTGCTCTGGGCGGTGCTGGGCGCGGTGCTGCTGGTCTGCCAGCTCGGCGCCTTCTCCGGCGAGAGCCTGACCTGGACGACCGCCGCCTTTCCCCGGGTCGGCTGGGCGCCGGTGTTCTGGGGCCTGTGGGCGGTGGCCGGGCTCTGGTGGGTGCTCGGGCGGCTGCGGCCGGACGGCGAGCCGCGGGCGGTGCTGGACGCGCTGGCGAACATGGTGCACAACTGCGCGATGCTGGTGATCGCCACCGAGGTGGTGCTGATCTACGCCACGGCCGGCTGGTACAAGGTGCAGGGCTCGCGCTGGCAGGACGGCACCGCGCTCTACTACCCGCTGCACCTGGACTACTTCACGCCCTGGCCGGGGCTGTCCGGGCTGGTCGGTTCGGCCCTGCTGCCGGTCTTCCTGGTCTCGTACGGGACGGTGCTGCTGCAGGTGGCGTTCCCGTTCACGCTCGTCCACCGACGGGTCAAGAACGCGCTGCTGGCGGTGATGCTGGCCGAGCACCTGGGGATCGCGGTGCTGCTGGGGCTGCCGGTGTTCTCGCTGGCGATGGTCGCGGCGGACGCGGTCTTCCTGCCGACCGGGGTGCTGCTCTGGGCGGGGGCGCGGTTCGGGGGCCTGGGGGCGCGCGTCGGGAGCTTCCGCAGCCGGAGGGCATCACTCCCCTAAGCTGACCACTATGTCCTGGTTTGCCGCACTCCGAGACACCGCGCGGACCGGACTGACCCTGGACCGGGCGCTCACCGACCCCAAACGCGCGGCCCGCGGAGCCGTCGCCGTCGCCCTGGTGCTCTTCCCGACCCTGGCGCTGGGCGGGGCCCGGCTCGCCACCTCGGCCGCGATGGGCGCGTTCATCGCCGGGACGGCCACCTTCCAGCGCAGCTTCCGCCCCCGGCCCACGCTCGCCGTCGCGGCCGGGATCGGGCTCGGCACCAGTACCTTCCTCGGCTACCTGGCGGCCGGGGTGACCGGGGCCTTCCCGGTGCTGCTCGCGGTCTGGGCCTTCGGGGCCGGCCTGGCCTGGGCGATCGGGCCGACCGCCGGGGTGGTCGCCGCCAACACCCTCGCGGTGATGCTGGTCGTCGTCCAGCTCCCGGTCAGCGCGGCGACCGCGTTCGGCCACGGGTTGGTCTGCGCGCTCGGCGGCGCCGTCCAGGCGGCCGTCATCACGCTCTGGCCGATCGGCAGTTGGACCGCCCAACGGGAGGCGCTCGCCGACACCTACGCCGAACTCGCCGACTACGCCCGGCGGCTGCGCCAGGACCCGACCGCGCACGTCGACCCGGAGCCGTTCATGACGGCCCGGCACGCGGCCGCGCTGACGCCCTGGCAGGACCGCCGCCGACCGCCCGAGCTGCGCGGCCTGCGCGGCATCGCCGAACGGGTCCGCCCGACCCTGGCCGCCATCGCCGATCCCAAGGTCGGCGCCCCCGAGGAGGGGCCCGAGCGCGACCGGGCCCGGGCCGTGCTGGCCGCCGCCGCCGAGGCGATGGACGCCCTGGCACGCGCCGTCCGCACCGGCGATCCGCTGCAACTGTCCCCCAGCCTCCGGCCGGGGGTGCCCCCACCGCTCCGCCCGGCGCTCACCCTGGCCGCCCCGGCCGACGGGCCGGAGTTGCAGGGCGCCAGCCGACGGGCCGCCCGCCGGCTGGCCGGGCTGCTGCGCAAGGCCGCCGACGCCCTGGAGCGCGGCGACGAGGACACCATCAGCACGCCCGTGGTCGGCGCCGGCGGGGCGCTGCTGAAGCCGCCGCTCTCCCGGATGCTGCCGGTCGCCCTGCGCGCGGTGCGGCGCCAGCTCCAGCCGCACTCGGCGGTCTTCCAGCACGCCGTCCGGCTCGCCGGGGTCGTCGTGCTCGCCTATCTGCTCGCCCGGCTGGTCGGCTTCGAGCACGGGTACTGGGCCCCGATGACCGCCGCCATGGTGATGCGGCCCGACTTCGCGCAGACCTACAGCCGGGGGGTGGCCCGGCTGGCCGGGACGATGGTCGGCGTCGCCGTCTCCACCCTGGTGGTGCAGCTGGCCCACCCCGGGGAGTGGGTGCTGGCCGCGCTCGCGGTGCTCTGCATCGGCGGCGCGTACCTCACCCTGCGCACCGGCTACGCGCTGATGACGGTCTGCATCTCCTCGTACGTCGTCTTCCTGCTCGGTCTGCAGGAGGGGAACCCGCTGGTCACCGCCTTCGAGCGGGTCGGTCTGACCTTCCTCGGCGGCTCCGTCGCGCTGCTCGCCTACGCGCTGTTCCCGACCTGGCAGACCGCCCGGCTCGGGGAGCGGCTGGCCGAGTGGCTGGCCGCCGCCGGGCGCTACGCGGGCGCGGTGCTCGCCGTCTACGAGAACCCGGGCGCCCCGCGCGGGCGGGAGGTCCGCTCGGCGCTGCTGGACTCCCGGGAGGCCCGCTCCGAGCTGCTCCAGGCCATGCAGCGGGCCGACGCGGAGCCCGGCCGGCACGCCTCCGGGCTGCCCGGGGTCAGCCGCCGCCAGCTGGACCGGGCCCGGGCGGCGGTCGGCCACCTCGGGCGGGTCGCCGTGCTGCTGGAGGCCCATCTGCCCACCGCCGACGCCGAACCGGTGCCCGGCGCGGCCGAGTTCGCCGAGGAGCTGCGGCTGGCCACCGCGCTGGCGGCGGCCGCGCTGCTCACCGAGCGTCCGGTGGAGTTCGACTCCGTGCGGGAGGCGCAGGCCCGGTTGGAGGAGCGGCTGGCCGGGGCGCCGGCGAGCGTGCAGCGGGAGGTCGTCCGGACGAGCAGCCGCCTGCTGCTCCAGGCGCTGAAGGACCTGGAGCGTGCGCTGCGCGGGGGCGGTTCGGCCACCGCGGAGCAGCGCGCGCAGGAGTCCACGGCGCGTTAGGCCCCGGGGCGGGGCACGTCGGGCGGGGCACGTCGGGCGGGGCGCGGCGGGTAGGGCGCGTCGGCGGGCACGGGGCCGCCGGCCGGCCCGGCGGGCCGGGGGTGGCAGAGTGAGCGGCATGAACGACGAGCCGGTACGCGCCTGGCGGGCGGGCGCGGCGGCACCGGACACGGTGCTGCTGGACGGATTCCACGCACTCAAGCACGCGCTGCGCTTCGGCGGGGACGTCCGCCAGGTGCTGACCGCCGACCGGGCCGCGCTGCTGGCGCTCGCCGCCGAACTGGCCGAGGACGTCGCCCCCGCGCTGGCCGGCCTGGCCACGGAGCTGCCGGAGCCCGCGCTGCGGACGCTGGTGCCCAGGCCGCACCCCACCGGGGTGATCGCACTGGCCGGCCGCCCGACCACCGGGGCCAACCTGGCGGTCCTCGGCCGGCAGCCCCGGACGGCGCCGGTCGTCCTGCTGGAGAACCCGCGCAACCTGGGCAACGTGGGCGCGGTGATCCGGCTGGCGGCCGGCTTCGGCGCCACCGGCGTGGTGACCACCGGGGACCTCGACCCCTGGCACCCGAACGTGGTGCGGGGCAGCGCCGGCCTGCACTTCGCCACCGCCGTCGAACGGCTGGCGCTGCCCGAGCTGCCCGCCGGCCCGCTGTACGTGCTGGACCCGGAGGGGGCGGACATCCGGACGGTGGCCGTGCCGGACGACGCGCTGCTGGCCTTCGGTACCGAGCGGCACGGCGTCTCGGCGGAGCTGAGGGAGCGCGCGGACCGGCTGGTCGCGGTGCCGATGCAGCCCGGGGTCTCCAGCTTCAACCTGGCGACCAGCGTGGCGATGGGGCTCTTCCACTGGATGTCGGGCCGCCCGCCCGGTGTTCCCCTGCCGGGCGGGCCCGCGGGCGCCTGACGCGCCTACCGGTCGAACAGCCGGCGCCAGGTGTCCGGCCCGGGGTAGCCGTCGGCCTCGGCGCCGCGCCAGCCCTGGGCCTGCTGGAAGGCCTGGACGGCCTGCCGGTCGCTCTCCGTCCAGCGCGGCCCGGGGCCCTGGGTGTAGGAGCGGCCGAAGCCCTTGCGGACCAGCTGCTCCCCGAGCCGGGTGACGGAGGCGTTGGCGGCTCCCGGGCGGAACGCGTCCGCGCCGGGGAAGGCGGGCACCCCGTCACCGGTGCCGGGGGTGACCGGGGGCGGCGGGAGCGGGGTGGTGGCCGCGGCGATGTCGCGGCCCTTGTGGTTGACCAGGTAGTCCCAGGTGTCCTTGCCGGGGAGGCCGTCGGCCTCGCTTCCGCGCCAGCCCTGGGCGAGCTGGAAGGCCTCGGTGGCCCTGCGGTCGGCCTCGCCCCAGCGCGGGCCGGGGCCCTCGGTGTAGAACCGGCCGCCGCCGCGCTGGACCAGCATCTGGCCGAGCTTGGTGACGTACGCGTTGTTCGCGCCCGGGCCGAACTTGTCGGCGCCGGGGTAGGCGGTCGACGCGGAGCCGTCGTTGCTGGTGCCGCCCGAGAGGGCCTTGGCGCGGTACGGGACGTACGAGGCGGAGTTGTTCCAGTAGGCGTACGGGGTGTCCCGCTTGGTGGTGCCGGGAGAGGTCTGCTCGTAGGCCAGGTAGCGGGTGCGGGAGGAGTTCGTCCAGCCGCCGAAGACGGTGACGTGCGAACCGGCCTGCGGGTTGGCCGGGTTGTTGTAGATCAGGATGTCGCCGGGCTGGAGGTCCGCCTTGGTGATCCGGTCGGCGAAGTCGGGCAGCGTCCAGGTGGTCTGACTGCTGCCCAGGCCCCAGGCCATCGAGACGAAGCCGGAGCAGTCCTGGCGGTAGCCGTCGGACCAGTAGCGGCTCATGCTGTACGGGACCTTCTGGGCGACCCAGGCCTGTGCCCGCTCGATGATCTGCGCCCGGGTGAGCGGCTGCGCGGTGGCCCGCGGACCGGCGGGGGCGCGGGCACCGGGGGCCTCGCCGTGGAGACCGCTGACCCCGCCCTGCGGCGTGGTCGGCGCCTCGGCGGCGCTGTTGCCGCCGGGGGTGGGTGCGGGGGCCGCCGCGGCCCCGGCCGCCCCGCCGCCCAGGACGGTGCCGACCGCGGCCATCAGCACCGCGGCCCGGCGGCGGGTGCTCCGGGCCGCGGCGTGCCCGCCCTCGTGCACCGGTGCGGCGTGCAGCCGGGCGCGGCGGCGGTCACGGCAGCCCCCGCATATGCAGTCCTCGTCCGGTGCGACCTCGTCGAATTCCAGCAACGGGGTCGATTGCTCGGTAGGGGTCATTCTCCGCCTCTTTCCCGGTCAGTCCTGATGGCACGACAGGAGGGACCTTCCCAGGCCGGTATCGCGTGTTATCGGGACCAAAGTCCCAAATCGGACGGGTACTCGGCGCGGCGGGTTGAGCCGCCCGGGTGACGACCGTTCGGCGGCCCGGGCGTGGCGCGCGCAAACGGGAGGCGGTAGTGCCGGGGTGATCGGCTGCGCGGTCGGCTCCCGGCGGCCGCGGTCGGACGGCGGCCGGGAGCCGACCGGCCGTCAGGCGGCGGCCGGCGGATTGGCCGGGGAGTACTCGGGGCCGGTCCAGGTGAGCGGGGTGGCGTCGGCGAGTTCGAGGACGCCGGTGACGGTGAGGTCGACCACCCGTTCGGCCCCCGGCAGGCCGGCCGCCGACCGTTCGGACCAGTCGGTGCGGGCCTCGCCGGTGACCAGCAGTGCCCCGCCGGTCTCGAAGTCCGGCAGCAGCAGCCCGGCGCGCGGGTCGAGCTCCAGGTTGCCCAGCGTCATGAACATGCTGTTGCCGGCGTACTCGGGCCAGCGCAGCCGGTCCGGGCCGACGGCCCGGAGGAAGCCGGGGTTGCCGCCCCGGTGCGAGGCGTCCACCCGGCCGTCCGGGCCGGCGGTGGCGATGAAGAAGGTGTCGGCGGTGGCCACGGTCAGCTGTTGGGCGGTGGACAGGACCGGGCCGGCGGCGACCACGTGCGGGGTGCCCGCCGACTGCTCCAGCGGGCTGCGGCGCTGGATGTACTTCGGGCAGTTGGCGTAGACCTGGTCGGCGGTGATCACCAGGCCGCCGCGGCCGTCCGGCACGGAGCGGCCGTTGAGCCGCATCCGGCGCCGGCCGGCCGGGTCCAGTGCGATGGTGCCGACCTCGGCCGGACCGGCCAGGACGGCGGCCAACGGGTCCTCGGCGGCGGGCCCGGCCGCCACCGTGAGGGTCGTCTCGTCGGGGGCCCGCAGGAAGCCCGGGCCGCCGGTGAGCTGGGTGGCCCAGAGCCGGCCGTCGGCGTCGGCGGCGCCGAGCACCAGGACCCGCCGCTCGGCCAGGAAGCGGGCGGCCACGGCCGGGATGGTGCGGCCGATCGCGCGGCCGGAGTGGTCGGCCCGCTCCACCCGGCCGGCCCGGGCCTGCACCGCGCGCTCGCCCGGGTGGTACGGCGTGCTGCTGTCCGTCATGGCGGCTGCCTCCTGGTCCGGTCGGCCGGCCTAGAAGAACCCGCAGGTGGGGGCCGCCCCGGTGGGAGCGGTGGCGCCCGTCTCGTCCACGCCCTTCGGGGCGTAGATCTCCAGCCGGATGCCGTCGGGGTCGGTGAAGAAGATCCCGCCGGAGGCCGCGCCCTCGCCGTGCGGGACGACGCCGTCGTGGGCGAACTCGGCGCCCAGCTCGCGCAGCAGCCGCTCGGCGGCGCGGACCTCGTCGAGGCTGTCGACCTGGAAGGAGAGGTGGTGCAGGCCGGGGGCGGCGGTGGCGAAGGTGCCCGCGCTCTGCTGCCAGAGGGTGAGCACCAGGCGCCCGTCGCGGCCCAGGAAGGCGAAGCGGCGCTCGGGGTCGGTGCCCTCGTTCACCAGCTCCAGCCCGAGGACGCTGCGGTAGAAGGCGGTCGAGCGGTCGAGGTCGGTGACGTTCAGGCCGATGTGGCCGGTCTGCAGGGTGCTGGTGGTGGTGCTGGACATGGCTGATCACTCCCGTGGCCCGGGGCGCCCGGAGGCGCCCGCTCCCTAACCTGTACAAGGAACGGTAGTGGTTAGTCTGATGCCGCGTCAACCGCTACCGGGCTCCGAAGCGGTTAGGTAGGTCTCGGCGAGCCGGCTGCGGAACGCCTCGGCCGTGAACAGGTAGTCCTGGCTGCCGGCCGACTCCAGCGCGTACGCCGCCAGCACGCAGCCCATCCGGGCCGAGGCGTCGTCCGGCAGGCCGTCGGCCAGGCCCGCCAGGAAGCCCGCCCGGAACGCGCCGCCCGCGCCCGCGCCGTCCGGCAGCCGGGAGATCGGGGCGGCCGGGACGGCGAGCGAGGGCTCGTCCGGGTAGTCGATCCAGACGCCCTCGGGGCCGAGGGTGGTGACCCAGCTGCCGACCCGGCGCAGCACGTCCTCGGCGGTCCACCCGGTGTGCTCCAGCAGCAGGCCGCGCTCGCGGCGGTTGGTGACGAGGCAGTCCGCCCCGGTCAGCACGGCCTCGGCGCCGTCCGCGCCGAGCTCCGCCGTCCGGCCGGCCACGTCCACCAGGTACGGCAGGCCCAGCCGCCGGCACTCGGCGGCGCGGGCGGCCATCACCTCCGCCCCGGCGGGGCCGAGGAAGACCAGCCCGACGCCCGCGGCCCAGCCCGGCGGGCCCGGGCTGACGTCCTCGGCCAGTGCCCCGGGGTGGAAGGAGGTGATCCGGTTCCGGTCGGCGTCGGTGGTGCTGGTGTAGCGGGCGGTGGCCAGCTCGGTCGAGATCCGTACCAGGGAGGTGTCCACCCCGGCCTCCGCCAGCCGCTCCCGGTAGTCGCCGAAGTCCCGGCCGGCCGCGCCCAGCAGCAGCGGCCGGCGGCCGAGGCGGCCGAGCCCGTACGCGACGTTGGCGGCCACGCCGCCGTAGCGCACCTCCAGGTCGTCGACCAGGAAGGACAGCGACAGGTGCTTGAGCTGGGCGGGCAGCAACTGGTGGGTGAAACGGCCGGGGAAGGTCATCAGGTTGTCGATGACGATCGGGCCGGTGACCGCGATTCGCATGGGAATGCCTGCCTCACCGTGGAGGGGCCGGACGGGACCGTCCGGAGTTTGACGACGGGCCCTAGAGGGCCCAGAGGACCCAGCCGAGGAGCAGGAGGTTGGCGGTGCCCTGGGCGACGGCGCTGGCCAGGGCCGAGCCCGTCCAGGCACGGCAGATGCCGAGGGCGAGGCCCATGGTGAAGACGGACGGCAGGACCCCGCAGATCACCCGGGTGTCGAACGGGTTGAGGCCGTAGTCGCCGAGGTGGACCAGGGCCCAGGCGGCCGAGGTGGCGGCGATCGCCACCACCGGGCCCCGGCCGCGCTCCACCGCGTGGTACAGCACGCCCCGGTAGCAGACCTCCTCGACCAGCGGCACCAGGACGCCCATGCAGAGCACCATGGCCAGGCCCGCCACCACCGGGGCGCCCGGCGCCAGCTGCCGGAACAGCTCCGGGATCAGCGACGTCCAGTTGCCCTCGCCCCGGCCGAAGGCGGCCCGGGTGGCGAAGACGGTGTCGGCGTAGGCGAGCACCACCAGGGCCGTCCCGGCCGCCGTGGGCCCGAACCGGAAGCGGCGCAGCCCGGCGGCGGCGCGGTCCGGGCGGTCCAGTACGGCCAGGACCAGCGCGCTCAGGCCCACCGAGAGGACCATCAGCGGGATCGCGAACGCCCCGGCGATCCGGACCGCGGCCAGGACCGCGAACAGCAGGGCGGCCGAGGCGAGCGGCGCCGCGCGGTGGCGGTCGCGCAGGCGGTGGACGGTGCGAGCCCGTCCGGTGGTGGCGGGCTCGGGGGACGCGGACGCCACCACCGGACGGTTCGCGGTCATCGGGGGCCCACCTCCGCCGCCGCGGGGGTGCGGCGCAGCGAGGGCAGCCACCAGTTGTAGCGGCGGAACAGCAGCAGGGTGGCCGGGACGAAGAGCATCCGGATCAGGGTGGCGTCCAGCAGGACGGCGAGGCCGAGACCGGCGCCGTACTCCTGGAGCATCACCGTGGAGGAGAGCGCCATCGTGCCGAGGCTGCCCGCCATCACCAGGCCGGCCGCGTTGATCACCCGGCCGGTGTCGACCACCGCGCCGATGGTGGCGCTCTCCTGGTCGGCCCCGCCGCGCACCAGGTCGCGGACCCGGGTGACCAGGAAGATCTCGTAGTCCATGCCGAGCCCCATCATCAGGACGGTGAGGAAGATCGGCAGGTCGTCGATGATCGCCCGGTCGAGCCAGAAGTGGAAGATCAGCACGGTGATGCCGATCGCCCAGACGTTGCTCATCATGATCGTGAGGATCAGCCGGATCGGGATCAGCAGCGAGCGCAGGGCGATCACCAGCATCACGAAGACACCGAGCGAGACCAGCCCGATCATCTGCCAGAAGCTGGAGTTGAGCGCGTTGCCGTATTGGCGGTCGACCTGGGTGGCGCCACCGACCTGGAGCGCTCCGACGTCCTTCGCGCCCTCGGTGACGTCCTGGATGCGGTCGACGGTGGCGACCGCGGCCTCGGAGTAGGGCGGGTCGGCGAGCTCGACCACGATCCGCAGGGCGCCGTCGTCGGCCAGGTAGTCCCGCCGTACGTCCGCGGTCAGGGCGTCGATCTGGTCGGCCGGCAGCGCGGTGCCGAACGGCCTGGTCACCCCGGAGACCCGGGCGACGCCGGGGACGGCGGCCAGCCGGTCGGTGAGCGCCGTCACCGCGGTGCGGCCGGTGTCGGTGAGCCGGTGGGCGGCCGGGTCGACCACACCCGCGGCCGGCCGGGCGACCACCAGGGTGGGCAGCACGGTCGCGTCGCCCCACTTCTCGGCGACCAGCTCGAAGCCGGCCTTGGAGTCGGTGGCCGGGCTGAGCGCCACCGGGTCGGCGGTCGAGCGGTGCTGGGCGGTGATCACCGCGAACGGCACCGTGATCACGGCGAACACCAGCACGATCGCCACCTTGCGGCGCCGGGCCAGATCGGCGGCCCTGGCCAGGTGCCGGCCCAGGGCGCTCTCGTGCTCCAGGTCGCTCAGCGGGCGCCGGCCGAGGGCGAAGAACCGGTCGCCGAGCAGCACCAGCAGCGCGGGCGTCAGGGTGAGCGCGGCGAGCAGCACGATCGGGATGCCGATCAGCCCGCCGTAGCCGAGCGGCGGGATCCAGTCCACCGGGGAGAGCAGGGTGGCCCCGAAGGCGAGGACCACGGCGATCGCGGCGAGCAGCATGGACTCGCCCGCGTGCGCGGTGGCGTGCACCGCCGCCTCCTCGGGCGAGCGGCCGGCCAGCCGCTCCTGCCGGTAGCGCGAGGAGAGCAGCATGCTGTAGTCGACGCCCGCGCCCAACATCACGAAGTTCATGATCGTGATGGTGAACTGGGTGAGCGTCACGCCGTGGCCGAGCGCGAACAGCGCGGCCTGGCTGACCGTCATGGCCAGCCCGATCGCGGCCACCGTCAGCACGGCGGGCACCACGGCGCGGAAGAACAGCAGCAGCACCACGAAGATGATCGCGTAGGCGACCGTCTCCATCAGCGCGTTGTCGTCCTCGGCCTTCTTGTAGGTGTCCTTGATCAGGGCGAGCTCGCCGGTGACGTGGGCGTCGACCTCCGGGCCGGCGCCGACGCCGCGGAGCGCGCCGTCGATGGCGGAGCGCAGCCAGTCCACGTCCGGGTCGTGCCCGGCCTGCCGGGCGAAGCTGACCGTGACCAGGGCCGCCCGGCCGTCCTTGGCCAGCAGGCGGTCCACGGCGTCGGCGGGCACCGGCACCGGGAAGGAACGCCAGTCGGTATCGGCCGCGAAGCCCGCGGCGAGACCGGGCAGCGCCGCGTCGTCGGCGTCCACCGCCCGGCGCGCCAGGTCGGCGAGGGCGGCCGGGACCTGGCCGGCCGCCACGGCCGCGTCCACCGCCTGCCGGCGCGCCTGCGGGGAGGAGCCGGCCTGGGCGGCGGTGAGGTCGCGGTCCACCTGGGTGCGCAGCTGCCGCAGGTACTCGGCGGTGGAGTCCCGGTACAGGGTGTACGCCGAGACGGACTGCCGGACTTCGCCGGTGCGCTCCTTCTCGGCGATGCGTCCGTCCAGTTCGGCCAGCAGTTTGCGCAGCTGCTCGCTCCGGACGTCCGGGGCGCCGATCGCCACGATCGACTCGCGCTGTGAGCGGTCCGGGAAGGACTGCTCGACGAGCTGGTCGGCCCGGGCACTGCTGGTGCCCGGGACGACCTTGGACGCGCCCTGTTTGGTCAGGACGTCGTTCAACTGCGAGGCGAACGGGAAGCAGATCGCGATGACCACGACCCAGAGGGCGAGCACGGTCTTCGGGCGGGCGGTGAGCACTCCGGCGAGGCGCAGCAGACGGCGCTGCACCGTGCCGTGGGTGGTCTCCGGTGTTGCGGGAGTGACGGTCGCGGTCATGCGGTGCCGACTCCCTCGCGGTGGCGCCCGCCCGGGCCGGTGCCGGCGGAGGGGCTGCTCGGGCTGGTGCCGGTGACCACGGCGAAGGTGTGCCGCAGCTCCAACGTGCCGTTGCGGGCGACGTGTTCGGCCAGTCCGGCGCGGATCAGCTCCAGCGCGTGGTCCTCGCGGCGGTGGTCGACGGCGTCCTTGAAGCCGGCCGCCGCGCCGGAGCGCTGCACCCACTCCAGGGCCGCCTCCGGGGTGTCGGCGGGCAGCACCTGGTGGCCGTCGCGCTGGACGTCGACGGTCAGACCGGCCTTGGTGAACCAGCGGGCCACCGTGGCGGCGTCCTTCGGCAGGTTCACCCGGATCATGCCGGTGAGCAGCGACGGGTCCGCGGCGAAGACCTTCTCCAACTGGGTGATCAGGGTCTTGAGCGCGTCGCCGCGGGTCTCGATCACCACCACCCGGCCGCCGGGCCGCAGCACCCGCTTGACCTGCTCCAGCAGCTTGACCGGCTTGCTGTAGCAGATCGCCCAGCCGACCACGACCAGGTCGGCGGAGGCGGTCGGCCGGCTGCGCAGGAAGTCCTCCATGTCCCCCTCCTGCAGGGAGACTTCGAGCTCCGGCGCGTGCAGGGTGTCGGGCAGGATCTTGGCCTGGGCCACCGCCAGCATGCCGGGGGACTTGTCCACCGCGTGCACCGAGCCGCGACCCTCCAGACGGCGGACGATCTCATGGGTCAGGTGCCCGGTGCCGCAGGCGAGTTCCAGGACGTCGTCGCCCGGGCGGATCTTCACCTCGTTGAGGGCTGCGAGCGAGTGCACGCCCATCACCGGGCTGAAGTAGCTGTCGTAGCTGGAACTCGCGGCGTCGTAGTCGGGCGTGGTGTCGGCGTGGGTGCGGCTCAGGGTGAGACGCAGGGCACGCGCGGCGAGTCCGAGGCGACTCATGGCTGGCTCCTTCTGGTGTGGTCGGGTTCCGAGGGCTGCGCGGCCGGTGCCGCGCAGGCGACGAGCAGGAGGCCGGCCAGGCCGGCCAGGGTGCCGAGGACGGCCGCGGCGACCGAGGGGGCCGTCGCCCCGGCCGCGGTGCCCGCGACCAGGGCGAACGCCGCCGGGGCCGGGACGGGCGTCCTGGAGGTGGTGGTGCGGGACGGGCGGGGTGCCACCGCGACGGTGAGCGCCGCGACGGCGGTGACCACGGCCGCGAGGGCGGGGTTCGCGGTGGTGGCCGAGGCGGGCAGGGCGGCGCCGAGCAGCAGCAGCCCGGCCGCCGGGGCCCGGTGGGGCGGGCCCGGCGGGCGGGCGGCGGCGCCGCGGCGGTGCACCGCGGCGGCCACGAGGGTGAGGACGGCTCCGGCCGCGGCGGCCGCGCACCAGGGCCAGTCGGGCGCACCGCCGCCGGCGGGGGGCAGGCCCGCGCCGAGGACGGCGCCGGCCGCGCCGCCGGCCAGTGCGGCGACCGTCGCGGGGCCCGGGAGGAGGGGCGGTGCGGGGTCGGTCGCCGGGCCGGCCGGTGCGTCCGTCGTGGGATCCGGCGCGCGGTTCACGGCCGGGCGGCGGACGAGTCGGCGAGCTCGGCGAGCTCGGCCATCCCGTCGGCGGCGTCCGGTTCGTCCTCGTGCAGGAACATGGCCGTCTCGCCGGCCAGCGCGTCCAGGACCCGGTTCAGGTGCTCGGTGGTGTGGGTGGCCATCAGGCTGAGCCGCAACCGGGGCGAGGCGGCCGGCGGCACCACCGGGTTGGTGTAGACGCCGTTGTCGATGAGCCGGCGCCAGAGCAGCAGGGTGTCGATGACCCCCCGGGTGCGCAGCGGGATCACCGGGGTGCTGCTCTCGCCCGGGCTGATGCCGAGGGAGACCAGGCCGGCCCGCAGGTAGTCGGCGTTCTGCTGGGCCCGCTCGGGGCGCCAGGGCTCCTCGCGCAGGATGCGGAGCGCGGTGAGGGCGGCGGCCATGCTGGCGGGGGTCGCGGAGGCGCTGAAGATCAGGCTGCGGGCGTGGTGCTTGATGTAGTGGATGACGTCGTCGTCGCCGACGACGGCTCCGCCCAGGGAGGCCAGCGACTTGCTGAAGGTGACCGTGATGAGGTCGACCCGGTCGGTGAGGCCGAAGTGGGAGCAGGTGCCCCGGCCCTGGTCCAGGACGCCGAGGCCGTGCGCGTCGTCGACGATCAGGCGGGCTCCGTGGCGCTCGCAGACCTCGACGATCTCCGGCAGCGCGCAGAGGTCGCCCTCCATCGAGTAGACGCCGTCGACCACGACGAGCTTGCCGGCCTGGGCCGGGACGGCGGCCAGGCCGCGGTCCAGCGCGTGGGCGTCGTTGTGCCGGAAGCGGCGGTGCTTGGCGCCGCTGAGCACGCAGCCGTCGACGATGGAGGCGTGGGCGTCGCGGTCGGCGAAGACGACGTCGCCGCGGCCGGCCACGGCGCTGATCGTGCCGAGGTTGGCCTGGTAGCCGGTGGAGAGCACGGCCGCCGCGGGCTTGCCGTAGAAATCGGCGAGTTCGCCCTCCAACTGGTCGTGCAGGTCCAGGTTTCCGTTGAGGAAACGGGAGCCGGTGCAGGACGGGCCGTACCGGTCGAGCGCGTCGGCGGCGGCCTTTCTTACCCGGGGGTCGGAGGTCAGGCCCAGGTAGTTGTTGGAGCCGCACATGACCAGCTCACGGTCACCCAGGGTGACCGTCGTGCCTTCGTGGCCGGTGAGCGGGAGGAAGTAGGGGTAGATCCCCGCCGCCATGGCATCCCGGGCGGCGCGATATTCGGATACCTTGGAGAAAATGTCCACCAGATTCCCTCGAATTCGATGATCGGCGTATTCGACGCATCGGTTCACGCGAATTTTGACCCTGGTTCGAACGAAATACCCGCCGCTGTGGGCATGGCCGGGCCGGCCGAATCGGACGGGGCCGTGCGGAGCCCTGGCCCCGGGCGGTGCGCGTCATTGCGCAGGGCGCCCCGGGCGTGGTCGGAACTGCGGCCGGGCATGCGGATGGGCCGACGTTGTGGTTGACGTGGGCACAATGACCCGATCCCGGAGCCTTGTTGACTAGCTGTCAGCTAGCGTTTCTGGGCCGCCGGCCCGCGCGGACATCGTCGAATCCGTATGTCTCGCATGATCCCCCGTTGATGTCGAACAGCGTTCCCCCTGGCGCGGTGGAAACCCCGGCGCCGCTTCTTCGATCATCGTGCACATGAATCTTGAGGTGGCCGGTCGGCGATCCCCCTGGATCTCGCCGGTTTTCGGCCGAGGAAACGTAAGCACGCCTCATTCGAAACTGTCAACACCCTTCCGTTTCGGGCATCTTGTGATTTCCGGGCGGACCGGTCCGGTTCTGCTAGGGTGGGCGCCGACCGTCTGGACGGTCTGTAACACGGAGAGAGGGACGACCGGTGCGTGATCACCTGCTCGATGCTGTCGAGCGGCTGCTGGTGCGGGGAGGTCTGGACGCGGTGCGTCTGGACGCGGTGGCCGAGGAGGCCGGCGTCAGCAAGGGTGGGCTGCTGCACCACTTCCCCAGCAAGCGGGCGCTCGTCCAGGGAGTGGTCGAGCGGCTGGCCGACCGGTTCGAGGCCGTACTGCCCGGTCCCGGGGCGCCTCCCGGAGCCTTCGCGCTCGCCTGGTTGGAGGCGAGCATCCCCGAGGAGTCACCGGCCGGGGACACCAGCGGAGCCGATCAGGTACCGGTCGCCCTGCTCGCCGCGGCCGGCGGGCCGGAACTGCTCGACGTGCTGCGGGCCCGCTACGAGCGGTGGCAGCGGCGTCTCACCGAGGACGGTCTGGACCCGGCCGTGGCCACGCTCGTGCGGATGGCCGTGGACGGCTGGTGGTCGGCCCGACTGCTCGACCTCAGCCCGCCGCACGACGGGCTGCACCGTGAGTTGCGCAATCTGCTGGTCGAACTCGTCGGCGGCAGAAGCTAGGTCATCCGAAGCGAGACGGGGGACGGACATGACGGCGTACCTGCTGGTCGGAGCGGCCATCGCGGCCGAGGTGACGGCGACACTGGCCCTGCGGGCCTCGCACGGGCTGACCAGGCTGGCGCCCAGCGCGGTGGTCGCGGTCGGGTACGTCGCCGCGTTCGTGCTGCTGGCCCAGGCGCTGAAGTCGCTGAACGTGGGCCCGGTCTACGCGGTCTGGTCGGGGCTCGGCACGGTCGGGGCGCTGGTCGGCGGCGCGGTCGTGTTCGGCGAGCCGGTCAAGCCGGCCTCGCTGATCGGGGCGGCGCTGGTGGTCGGCGGGGTCGCGGTGATGTACCTCGGCGGGGGGCTGAGCCACGAGTGAGCGCATGACGGAGGAGGGAACATGAGCGACACCGCCGCCCCCGGCGGGGTCCTGCGCTTCACCAAGGCGTCCATGGTGGTCACCGATGTCGGTTTCCCGCCGCTGTTCCCGATCCCGGGGATGGTCGCCCTGGTGCGGATGGCGCCGCCGCGGGCCTGAGCCGCCGCCGCGCCCGCACCGGGCGGGGCCCCCGAGCCGCTACTCCCACTCCCAGCGGATGCCGACGTGGCCCGGCTGCTGGTCGGGGGCGAGCACGTGGGCGCTGGCGGAGGCGCCGATCCAGAGCTGTTCACGGCGCCGGTCGACGGCCTCGCCCGGGGCGCGGTCGTAGCGCTCGCAGTGGACGGGCACGGCCGCCGGGTCGAAGTGCACCTGGAGCACGTACTCGCGCACCGGGATGGCGAAGCGGCGGCTGTACTCCATGGTCGGGCCGCCGGGCGGGATCTCCACCTCGTACTCGAAGACCGTGCTGTCCCCCTGCCCGAGCGGGCGGTCCAGCATCAGCTCGCCGACCACCAGACCCGCCTTCGGCCTGCGGCGGACCCGGCCGAGCCGGCCGTGCCGGACCGAGGTGATCTCGGGGCAGCCGGTGGCCTCCTCGTCCGCCTTGTGCACGACCAGGCAGCGGCCGACGCCGCCGACGGTGGCGCGGACCACCTGGCGCATCCGCAGCAGGTTGCCGCGGCGCTCGGCGTCGACGTAGTAGGAGTCGTGGATGCTCAGCCGCTCCAGCTCGCCGACCGGCGGGGCGTCCAGCTCGGCGAAGACGTCGGCGATCTCCTGCTCCCCCGGCCAGACGTCCTCCAGCCGCAGGTGCGCGGTGTTGGCGGCGGCCGCCCAGCGGCCCCGCGGGCGCGGCGGGCCGAGCAGGGCGGACAGCGTGGAGTGCGGCAGGCCGAGCAGTTCCTCCAGCAGGTGGACGGCGCGCAGCGAGCTGGCCCGCTCGGGCTGGCTGCGGCCGCGACGCCAGTAACTCAGCGTCGTCACGCTGACCCTGACGCCGCGTTGGGCCAGTGCGGCGCGGATCCGGTCGAGGCTCAGGCCGCTGGCCTCGATGGCCAGGTGCAGGGTGTCGGCGAAGCCCCCGGCGGGGGCGGGTCGGCCGGTGCCCGAGGCGGTGGCGGCGGTCGTGGTGACGGCGGTCGTGGTGGTGACGGGGGGCACGGGGGCGGGTGCGGGCGCGCCGGGGCGCGGTCCGACCAGCCGGAGCCGGGCGTCCTGGGGGTGTTGTGAGCCCATGCGGTTACCTTCCCCAGCAAGCGGGTTCGGCGCGGCAGGTCCGGCGCCGAGGCGCGCCGTGAACGGCTTCACCGAGCTGTGGGGAACCCTATGCACGGTCGAGAGGCTACGTCATCAGTCGTGCGTATGACAGTGGTCACGAGCGGTCGACCGCAGGGTTATCGATCTTGAAACAGAACGGAAACACACCGTCGGGGCGGTCCGCACAAGGACCGCCCCGACGGTGTGGGGCCACAGCGGTGGTCAGGAGACGCTGAGCGCGGCGTCGTCGATCACGAAGCTGGTCTTGAGCGAGGCGTCCTCGGTGCCGGTGAACTTCACCGTCACCGTCTGGCCGGCGAAGGCCGAGAGGTCGAAGGACTTCTGGACGTAGCCGGTGGCCGCGTTGGCGTTGGACAGGGTGGCCAGCGTGGTCGAGCCGGCCTGGACGGTCAGCTTGTCGTACGCGGTGCTGCCGGACTCGGCGGTGTCGATGTGCACCCAGAAGGAGAGCGTGGCCTTGCAGCCGGCCGGGATCGAGACGGTCTGCGCCAGGCTGTCGCTGTGGGCGCTGCCGTAGCCGTCCAGCCAGGCCTTCCAGGAGCCGGCGTGCGCGGCCTCGCCGGAGGTGTTGTCGACCACGCCGGTGGACGCCGTCCACGGCGCGGCGGTGCCGGTCTCGAAGCCGCCGTTGCCGATGAGCTGGGCCGAGGTGCAGCCGCCGGTGGGCGGCGTGGTGGTGCCGCCGAGCAGCGCCGCGTTCAGGGCGTCCGCGATCGGGCTGCCCCAGCCGGTGACCTGGTCGTAGCCGGCCTTGGTGGAGAAGTCCTGGTTCTTGCCGGTGGTCACGTCGTGGAACGCGGTGCCGTAGCTGCTGCTGTTGGCCACGGCGTACAGCCGCGGGCTCGCCTCGCCGAGGACGGGCTGCCCGGCAGCCTTGGCCTTCTGGTTGAACTGGGCGGCGTAGCCGGACCACAGCGGGGCGGCCGCGCTGGTGCCGCCGTAGACCTGCCAGCCGCCGGCGGTGTAGATGGCGAAACCGCTGGCCGGGTCGGCGTTGGAGGAGATGTCCGGGACGGTGCGCATGGTGCCGCTCACGCCGGTGCCGGTCTGCCAGCTCGGCTTGGCGAAGACGGTGGAGACGCCGCCGCCGGCGGTGCTCCAGGCGCTCTCGGAGGAGTAGGCGCTGCCGGAGACCTTGAGGTTGGTCCCGCCGACGCCGGTCTGGTGCGGGCTGGACGCCGGGAAGTCGACCGCCTTGACGCCGGAGCCGCTGGTGGAGCGGGTGCAGTCGCGCGAGCCGTCGTCACCGGAGGCCGAGAAGATCGAGATGCCCTGGGCGGCGGCCTGCTTGAAGGAGTTGTCGACCGCCGTCATGGAGGAGGCGGTGGTGTCCGGCTCGCAGGAGCCCCAGGAGATGGAGATGACCGAGACCCGGTTGTCCGCGACGATCTTGGCGGCCATGTCGATCTCGCCCTGGTCGCTGTTGGGGGCCTCGTAGACCAGCTGGGTCGCCTTGGGGGCGACGCCGCGCACGATCTCGCTGTCCAGCTCGACCTCGCCCTGGCCCTCGCCGGGGGAGGAGTCGTAGTTCGCGCCGTCCACCGACACGGTGGAGACGGCCGGACCGGTGAGCCCGTACTGGGTGTCGTAGGTCTTCAGGTTGTTGGCGCTGTAGCCGTCGAACTCCCAGAGCGCGACGCTGACGCCGGTGCCGTCGGCGCCGGTCTTGTTCAGGTTGTACGCGCCGTCGTACTGGCTCGGACCGAAGCCGCTGGGGGCGGCCAGGGTCCCGGCGGGGGCGGCGGGCGTGGACGGCTTGACGTTGCGGGTGGTCCGGACGGTGTGGTTGTTCAGACCGGATATGCCCTGCACCACGTCGGCGAGGGCGGCCGGGACGGAGGCGGCCGCGTCGTTCGCGAAGAAGGTGCGCTGCTGCTGCGGGTCCAGGTAGGCGCTCTCGTGGGTGCCGAAGGCCGTGGCGATCTGCTCGGCGGTGCCGTGCGCGTCGACCACCTGGCGGTTGTCGCTGACCCCGGAGACGGTCAGGCCCTGGGCGGTCAGGAAGGCGCGGACCTGGTCGACGGCGGCCTGGGTCGGGCCGAACCGCTCGGTGAACTGCTGCGGCGTCAGGTGCCTGCCGAACTCCGGGGTGCCGGGGGTGGCGATCGCGGCGAGGAAGCGGTCCAGCTCGGCGGTGTCGCGCAGCTTCAGGCTGACGGCGACCGAGAGCTGCTGGTCGGCGGGGACGTCGCCCTTCTTCTCGGAGCGGGCCACCGCGGGGGTCACCGTGTTCGGCAGCGAGACGCGGGGCGCGGCGGCGTTGGGGGCCGGGGCGGCCTGCGCGGCGGTCACGCCGAGCGAGACCGCGGACAGCGGCAGGACGGCAAGGGCCGCGGCAAGGGCGAGGGAGCGAGGGCGCACGGAATCCTCCTCTGGCCGGCATGTGGGGGCCGGCAGGGGCCAGGACGTTTCTGGGGTGAAACGCTGGCTAGAACATGTCAGAGGGGTTCCGGGAATTGGCTTATGGTCAAGCAATTCGTTGCTAAAAAACAGTCAACTGTGGAGAACGGAATGGAGACGCCTCCATACAGTTAACGGCCGGAATTCATGCTCCGGCCCCACCGATTCGGGGGCGGCGGGGCGACGTAGAATCGGGTACCGGGCGAGACCGAGGGAGTATTCCGATGACGGACCGGACGGCTGACCCGCACGACCCCCGCCCGCTGATCGGCGAGCCGCTCGCGCTCGATCTGCTGAACACGCGGTGGGCGGGCACCCCGGTGAACGACCTGCTGGACGAGCCGGACGGCCTGCGGATCTGGCTCTCCTCCGCCGGGCTGGCGGACCGCTGCCGGGCCGACGGGGCGGGACTCGTGGCGCTGCGGCAGGCCCGGGAGGCGCTCGCCGCGGCCGTCCGGGACCTGGACGAGCGGGGCGCGGTGAGCGGGTCGGCGGCGGCCGGGCTGAACGAGGTGCTGCGGCACGGGAGGCTGCGGCGCGAGCTCGGCGCGGCGGGGCCGGCGGAGCACGTCGAGGTGGACGGGCCGCAGTGGCTGGCCGCCTGGCTGGCGGTGGACGATTTCCTCGCCCTGCTCGGCCGGGGCGCGCACCGGATCAAGAAATGTGCGCACGAGGCCTGCATTCTGCACTTTCTCGACACATCGCAGAACGGGCGTCGCCGATGGTGCTCGATGGCGGTCTGCGGGAACCGCGCGAAGGCGGCGCGGCACTACGAGAAGGCGCGCGCCTAGGGCTTTTCGGTCGAGCGGACCGGGGGGTGCGGCGGCGGACCGCCGCCGCACCCCCGCCGGGCCCTCAGTCCTCGTCGGGGGCGCCGAGCCACTGGGCCAGCGCGGCGCGGATCTCGCCCCGGCCCGGGTCGACGGCCGCCCAGGCGGCGTAGCCGTCGGGGCGGACCAGCAGCACGGTGTCGCGCAGCTTGCCGTGCGGGTCCGCCGGGGCGACGGTCAGCACCCGGCCCGCCCACGGCTCGGCGGCGGGCAGCTGGTCATTGCTGACCAGGACGAACGTGCCCGCGCGCAGCGCCTCGTAGAGCCGCTCGGGTGCGGCCGGCTCGCCCTCCCGGGTCTGCTCCAGGCCGGTCAGCCGCAGGTCGGGCACGCGCCGGCCGGCCAGCGGGTGGGCGTCCCTGGGCGCGGCGTACCGGATGCCGATCCCGGAGATCGTCCGGGCGCCGCGCTCGGCGACCACGTCGAGGTGGTCGGCCAGGGAGGTGAGGGCGCCGCGCAGGGCCCGGGTGGGCGCGGACTGGGCGAGGGCGAGGCGGATCAGCGCGCCGGAGGTGCGCAGCACCGACTTGCCGACGGGGTGCCGCTCGGTCTGGTAGGTGTCCAGCAGGGCGTCGGTGGCCCGGCCGCGGACGGCGGCGGCGAGCTTCCAGGAGAGGTTGGCGGCGTCCTGGAGGCCGGTGTTCATGCCCTGGCCGCCGGCCGGGGAGTGGCAGTGGGCCGCGTCGCCGGCCAGGAAGACCCGGCCGGAGCGGTAGTTGGGCACCTGGCGCTCGTCGCTGTGGAAGGTCGAGCTCCACCGGGCGTCGTGCAGGCCGTAGTCCTCGCCGAGGGCGTTGCGGGTCATCTCGGCGATCCGGTCGAGCGCGGGCGGGGTGCCGTCCGCGTGCTGCTCGGCGCGGTCCCAGGCGATGACCCGGTACCAGCCGTCGCCGAACGGCGCGAGGAAGGCGAAGCCGCCCTCGGCGGCGCCGACGGTGACCAGCTCGTCGGGGGCGCGGTCCAGCCGGACGTCGGCCAGGACGACGGAGTTGACCACCGACTCGCCCGGGAAGGGGATGCCGAGCAGGTCGCGGACGGTGGAGTGGACGCCGTCGGTGCCGACCGCGTAGCGGGCCCGGTGGGTCTCGGTGGCGCCGTCCGCGGGGGCCTCGCCACCGCGGTCGCGGGGGAGGGTCTCGACGGTGACGCCCTCGGCGTCCTGCCGCAGCCCGACGACCTCGGCGCCGCGCAGGATGGTCGCACCGGCCTTCAGCGCGCGCTCCTGGAGCAGGCGTTCGGTGTGGTACTGCGGGGTGATCAGGACGAACGGGAAGCGGCTCGGCAGGCTGCCGAGGTCGACCCGGAGCCGGTCGAAGAGCCGCAGCGAGGTGAGCGGGCGGCCGGTGGCGATCAGGTCGTCGGCCAGGCCCCGGGCGTCCAGCAGCTCCAGGCTGCGGGCGTGCACCGCGAAGGCCCGGGTGAGGTTGGACTCGGTGTCGCGCTTCTCCAGGACGGTGACCCGGACCCCGGCGGTCGCCAGGTCCCCGGCCAGCAGCAGGCCGGTCGGTCCGGCCCCGACGATCAGGACGTCGGTGACGGTCTGCTTCGCGGTCATGTGTCAGCTCCCGGTGCTCGGACGGAGGTTGGACGCCGGTCCGGGCGTCCTCCCGGTCTCCATCATCGCTGGCTCGGGGCGGGGCTGTGAATCTCCGCGGAACGGAACCGGGCCCCGGCGTGGCAGTGCCGGGGCCCGGAACCCGATCGGCTCAGCTGTGGCGGCGGATCTCCACGGTGCGGAACCGGCTGGCGACGAAGGCGCCGTCGCAGTAGGCGGCGTTGGCGGCCGGGTTGGCGCCGGTGCCGTGCAGGTCGGAGAAGGCGGCGGTCTGGTTGGCGTACACGCCGCCGGTGAGGTTGAGCGAGAGCGAGACACCGGAGTCGAGCGAGGCCTCGACCAGGGCGGCCTCGACCTCGGGCGAGGTGGTGTAGCCGGCCGCGGTCATCGCGCCCTGGGTCCGGACGGTGTCGCGCAGCAGCTCGACCGCGGCGGCGGTGGACTCCACCGCGACGGCGAAGGAGACCGGGCCGAAGCACTCGCTGCGGAAGACCGCCCGGTCGTCCGGCTTGTCGGCGTCCAGCTTGACCAGCGCGGGGGTGCGGACGGTGGCGGCGGGGAACTCGGGCGAGGAGACCACGCGCGGGGCGAGGGCGAGTTCGCCGTACTCGCCGCCGGCCGCGGCGACCGTGCGCTGGAGCACGCCGGGGTTGACGACGGCGCCGAGCACGGCCGCGGCGCGGGCGTCGTCGGAGAGCAGGCCGTCGATGGCGCCGGCGAGGTCGGTCACCACCTCGTCGTAGGACTTGGCGCCCTGGTCGGTGTCGATGCCGGTGCGCGGGATCAGCAGGTTCTGCGGGGTGGTGCACATCTGGCCGCTGTAGAGCGAGAGCGAGAAGGCCAGGTTGTTCAGCATGCCCCGGTAGTCGTCGGTGGAGTCGACGACCACGGTGTTCACGCCGGCCTTCTCGGTGTAGACCTCGGCCTGCCGCGCGTGCTCCTCCAGCCAGTCGCCGAAGGCCGTGGAGCCGGTGTAGTCGATCAGCTTCACCTCGGGGCGGACGGCGAGCGTCTGGGCGACGGTGCCGCCCTCGTGCTCGGCGGCCAGGCAGACCAGGTTGGGGTCGAAGCCGGCCTCGGCGAGCACCTCGCGGGCGATCCGCACGGTCAGCGCGAGCGGCAGCACGGCGCGCGGGTGCGGCTTGACCAGGACGGGGTTGCCGGTGGCCAGCGAGGCGAACAGGCCCGGGTAGCCGTTCCAGGTGGGGAAGGTGTTGCAGCCGATCAGCAGCGCCAGGCCGCGCGGGACGACGGTGAACTCCTTGGTCATCACCAGCGGGTCGCGCTTGCCCTGCGGCTTGGTCCAGCCGGCGCTGGCGGGCAGCCGGGTCTGCTCGGCGTACGCGTAGGTGACCGCCTCCAGGCCGCGGTCCTGGGCGTGCGGGCCGCCGGCCTGGAAGGCCATGCCGTAGGCCTGGCCGGTGGTGTGCATCACCGCGTGCGCGAACTCGTGCGAGCGGGCGTTGATCCGGGCCAGGATCTCCAGGCAGACGGCGGCCCGGGTGAGCGGGGTGGCGGCGGCCCAGCCGGGCCGGGCCACGAGCAGCGCGGCGATCAGCGCGTCCGGCCCGGCGTGCGGGTAGCCGACGCCCAGCTCGACGCCGTACGGGGAGGCCTCGCCGCCGATCAGGTCGCCGTCGGCGGGGTGGCCGTCGAGGGCGAACGGCTGGTTCAGCAGCGCCTCGAAGGCGGCCTTGCCGTCAGCGGCGCCGCTCTCCCCGTAGGCCTTCGGGAACTCGGGGTAGGGCGACCAGTAGTCGCGCGACGCGGCGGCGGCGAGCGCGGCGTCCAGGGTGGCCTGGTGGCGTGCGACCAGCTCGGCGACGAGGGGGTGGGTGACCGCTGCGGACATGGTGTGCGCTCCTCAGAGGGGAGGACGGGACACGTCACAGAGTAACCGAACGATCGGTCGGCTCAAGAGGGTGCGCGGGGTCCGATCCGGTAAACGCGCGGGGGCGCGTCCGGAACGGACGCGCCCCCGCGGTCGGACGGGTGCCGGCTTACGGGATGCCGAGCTCGAATATGACGTAGCCGCCGTACCAGCCGGAGGCGAGGGCACCGGTGCCGAGCACCGCCGCCAGCACCGGCCAGCTCAGCTTGCGCATCGCCACCGCCAGGGCGATCAGCAGCGGGAACGCCGGGAGCAGGTAGCGCGAGGTGTTGCCGAAGATGCCCAGGCTGCCGAGGACCGAGACGATGGTGGCCAGCGTGTAGGCGGTCAGCACCAGCGGCGGACGCAGCCGGATCAGCAGCACGATCAGCACCGGCAGCGTCAGCACGATCAAGGTGGCCAGCAGGTCGGTCACCGGCCAGGCGAACGGGTAGTCCGAGCGGCCCAGCAGCACGCCGCGGATCGCCTCGAAGGTGCCCTGGCCGAAGTCGAAGTAGTGCAGCCAGGCGTCGTGCTGGAGCTTGAAGTAGCCGCCCCAGTCGTCCACCCGCCAGCCGACCCAGCCGACGTAGCCGAGCAGGCCGAGCGGGGCCAGCAGCATCGCGGTCACCGGGCGGACGACGCCGCTCTCGCGCCGGTACAGCTCGACCAGCGCGGCCAGGCCGACGGCGCCGATCAGCGCCGCGGCGGTCGGCCGGTTGAGACCGGCGACCAGCGTGATCACACCGGCGGCGATCCACTGCTTGGTCATCACGCAGTAGCAGGCCCAGGCGGCGAGCGCGACGAACAGCGAGTCGGAGTAGAGCGCCCACTCGGCGCCGGAGCCCGGGGCGATCGCCCAGAGCCCGGCCGCGATCACACCCGCGCGCGGGCCGGCCAGCCGGTCGACCACCGCGTAGATCCCGGCGGCGGCGAACAGCGAGGCCACCACCGAGACCAGCATCCCGGCGCCGTACAGGCCGAGCCCGGTGCCGTCCGAGACCAGCCGCATCAGACCCGGGTAGAGCGGGAAGAAGGCGGCCGAGTTCTGCTCGATGGTGAAACCGGGGGTGCCGCCGGGGATCGGGACCAGCGCCGGGTGGTAGCCGAACTGGGCGATCTGCTGGTACCACCAGCCGTCCCAGCTGGCCAGCACGTCCCAGGGGTTCGCTCCGCCGCCGAACCGCGGGTGCTTCTTGAGGTAGTCGCCCGAGTAGGCGAGCAGTTTCATGAAGACGGTGAAGCCGAGCAGCTTGAGCACCGCGTAGCACCAGACGGCCGGCCCGAACCGCAGGACCAGGGCGCGGGCACGCTCGCGCGGGCCGGTCTTCGCCGCGGCTCCCGGCTCCTCGCTGCGCTGCTCGGGCACGTCGGAGGCGACTGCCGGTATTGCGCTCATCAGACTGGACCCCACCCTGCTGGCCATGGACGCTGGTCCGCAGATTCTAGGCCGTCGCCCGCGCCGGTGGTGCGGACCAATGGACCCGGGCGCATCCGGCGCAGTGGGTACGGGGATACTCGGAGGATGGCCGATCACACCACGCGTACCGCGTACACCGTGGAGTCGCTGCTCGCCGTGACCGTCGACGTCTTCAACGAACGCGGCTACGACGGCACGTCGATGGAGGACCTGTCCCGGGCGGCCGGGATCTCCAAGTCCTCGATCTACCACCATGTGCGGGGCAAGGAGGAGCTGCTCCGGCTGGCCGTCGGGCGGGCCCTGGACGGGCTGTTCGGCATCCTCGCCGAACCGCGCGCGGTCGAGGGCCCGGCGGTGGAGCGGCTGGAGCACGTGGTGCGGCGCACCGCCGAGGTGCTGCTGACCGAGCTGCCGTACGTCACCCTGCTGCTGCGGGTGCGCGGCAACACGGCCACCGAGCAGTGGGCGCTGGAGCGCCGCCGGGACTTCGACCACCAGGTGGCCGAGCTGCTGCGGGCCGCCGTCGCGGACGGCTCACTGCGGGCGGACGTCGAGCCCCGGCTGGCCACCCGGCTGCTCTTCGGCATGATCAACTCGATCGTGGAGTGGTACCGGCCGGGCCTCAAGGCGGCCGACGGCGTCGCGGACGCGGTCGTCCACCTGGCCTTCGACGGCCTCCGGGCCCGGTAGCGCGGAGCGCGGGCAACCGCGCCAAAGGGCCACCCATCCGTCCCGAAAGGGCACCCCGCCCCGGTCGCCCCGGCAGCCCGGACGGCCGGCCCCGGCGCCTGAAGCCCGGCCACTGGTCTCAAGCCCCGGCCCCGCACAGGCGCGCCCCGACCGAGGGGCCGCGCGCGTTCCCGATCGGGCACCCCGCGCCCACGCGCCCCGAACCGAAGGGCCGCGCCGGTGCCGAAAGGGTGGGCCCCTCCTGCCCGATGCCGGGCAAGGAGGGCAAGGGACGGAGCGACGTTGGGGGCACCCCCGGCCGGAGGCTGGGGGAGAGCGAGGGAGCGCCGACTGTCGGCGCCGGGTCAAGCGGCCCGGAGGCGAGTGGGCGCCCAAATCTAGACAGGCGGCACCTGGTCGGTCTCCTCGAAGACCAGCATGGTGCGGGTGCCGAGCACCTGCGGGATGGACTGGATGCTGCCCAGCACCAGCTCGCGCAGGGCGTGGTTGTCGGCGGTGTGCACCAGGAGCAGGACGTCGAAGTCTCCGCCCACCAGGGCGATGTGCGCGACCCCGGGCAGCTCCAGCAGTTGCTCGCGCACCGTCCGCCAGGAGTTCTGCACGATTTTCAGGGTGACGTACGCGGATGCGCCCTGACCTGCCTTTTCGTGGTCGACCCGGGCGGTGAAGCCGCGAATGACGCCGTCCTCGACCATCCTGGAGATCCGGGCGTACGCGTTCGCCCTGGACACATGGACCCGCTCGGCCACCGAGCGGATCGAGGCGCGACCGTCCTGCTGCAGCAGCCGCAGGATCGCCCGGTCGACACGGTCGAGTCTGGACGTCTGTTCAGCCGACATGACCCCCCACCCCCAAGGATTGGACGCACTGCCATCAGTCGACCGCCACCCGGGCCGATTGTCCAGCACCTTGTCACGCTTCTGGTCAAGATGAACAGACGACCGAACAATCGGTAGGGAGCCCCCGCCACCCCTGGAGGTGCCCGAGATGACCGTTCTCGACCACAGACACCACACGGCGGTGCCCGGTTGGCTGCCCGGGGCGACCGCCCCGCGCAGTGACCCGGCCCCGCTGCTTCCGGACGCCTCACCGGTCCGCGTGCTCGGCACTCCCGAGCTGGAGAAGTACGACCCCGCGCTGCTGCGGGAGCTGTACCGCCGCCTGGTGGTCGGCCGCCGCTACAACCAGCAGGCCACCACCCTGACCAAGCAGGGCCGGCTGGCCGTCTACCCGGCGTCCACCGGCCAGGAGGCCTGCCAGGTCGCCGCCGCGCTGGCGCTCGGCGAGCGCGACTGGCTCTTCCCGAGCTACCGCGACACCCTCGCGGTGGTCTCCCGCGGCGTCGACCCGCTGGAGGCGCTGACCCTGCTGCGCGGCAACGCGCACACCGGCTACGACCCGGTGGCGGCCCGGACGGCGCCGCTCTGCACCCCGCTGGCGACCCAGGCCCCGCACGCCGTCGGACTGGCGCACGCCGCCCGGCTCGCCGGTGATCCGGTGGTCGCGCTGGCGCTGCTCGGCGACGGCGGCACCAGCGAGGGCGACTTCCACGAGGCGCTGAACTTCGCCGCCGTGCTGAACGCCCCGGTGGTCTTCCTGGTCCAGAACAACGGGTACGCGATCTCCGTCCCGCTCACCGCGCAGTCCGCCGCGCCGACGCTCGCCCACAAGGCGGTCGGCTACGGCATACCGGGCCGGCTGGTGGACGGCAACGACGCACCCGCCGTGCACAGCGTGCTGACCGAGGCGGTCGAGCGGGCCCGGACCGGTGGCGGCCCGACCCTGGTCGAGGCGCTGACCTACCGCGTCGAGGCGCACACCAACGCCGACGACGCCACCCGCTACCGGGACGACGCCGAGGTGGCCGCCTGGCGCGAGCACGACCCGATCCTGCTGATGGAGCGCGCCCTGCGCCGGCTCGGTCTGCTGGACGACGCCCAGGTGCAGGAGTCGGCCGACGAGGCGGAGGCGCTGGCGGCCCGGATGCGGGCCGAGTTCCACGCCGACGCGGTGCTGGACCCGATGGCGCTGTTCGCCCATGTGTACGCCGAGCCCACTCCGCAACTGCGGGAGCAGGCCGCCCAGTTGTCCGCCGAGCTGGCCGCCGAGGCCGAGGTGCAGCACCCATGAGCAACACCGCCCATTCGTCGCCCGCCCCCGCCCTCGGCCGGCCCGCCGTGCGGCACTCCCCGGCCGGCCCGCGCACCGCCACCATGGCGCAGGCGCTCAACTCCGCGCTGCGGGACGCCCTGCGCGAGGACCCGTCCGTGCACGTGCTCGGCGAGGACGTCGGCGCGCTCGGCGGTGTCTTCCGGATCACCGACGGCCTGGGCGCCGAGTTCGGCGCCGACCGCTGCCTGGACACCCCGCTGGCCGAGGCCGGCATCCTCGGCACCGCGATCGGCATGGCGATGTACGGGTTGCGCCCGGTGGTCGAGATGCAGTTCGACGCCTTCGCCTACCCGGCGCTGGAGCAGCTCTTCTCGCACGTCGCCAAGATGCGCAACCGCACGGCCGGCCGGCTGCCGCTGCCGATCACCGTCCGCATCCCGTACGGCGGCGGCATCGGTGGTGTGGAGCACCACAGCGACGCCTCCGAGGCGTACTACGCCAGCACCCCCGGCCTGCACGTGGTCACCCCGGCCACGGTGGCCGACGCCTACGGGCTGCTGCGGGCCTCGATCGCCTCGGACGACCCGGTGGTCTTCCTGGAGCCCAAGCGGCTGTACTGGGGCAAGGCGGAGTTCGACCCGGCGGCGCCGGTCGAGCCGATCGGGCGGGCCGTCCTGCGGCGGACCGGGACGTCGGCGGTGCTGATCACCTACGGTCCCTCGCTGCCGGTCTGCCTGGAGGCGGCCGAGGCGGCCAAGGCCGAGGGCTGGGACCTCGCGGTGCTCGACCTGCGCACCCTGGTGCCCTTCGACGACGAGACGGTCTGCCGGGTGGTGCGCTCGCTCGGCCGGGCCGTGGTGGTGCACGAGGCGACCGGCTTCGGCGGCACCGGCGCGGAGATCGCCGCCCGGGTGACCGAGCGCTGCTTCCACCACCTGGCCGCACCGGTGCTGCGGGTCACCGGCTTCGACATTCCGTACCCGCCGCCGATGCTGGAGCACCACCACCTGCCCGGGGTGGACCGGATCCTGGACGCGGTCGCCCGGCTGCAGTGGGAGGCCTGAGGATGATGCCCGTCGTACGCGAGTTCACCCTGCCCGACCTCGGTGAGGGGCTCACCGGGGCGGAGGTGGTGCGCTGGATGGTCGAGGTCGGCGAGGTGATCGCCGTAGACCAGCCGGTGGTGGAGGTGGAGACGGCCAAGGCCGTGGTCGAGGTGCCCTGCCCGTACGGCGGGGTGGTCACCGCCCGCTACGGCGAGCCGGGCGAGGAGGTGGCGGTCGGTGCGCCGCTGGTGACGGTCGCGGTGTCGCCGGCGGCGGGGGCGCCGTCCCCGGCCGCCGAGGTGGAGCGCCCGCTGGTCGGCTACGGGGTCGCGGAGCCGGACCGCGGCGGCCGGCGGCGCCGGGTCGGGGCTCCGGCCGGCGCGATGGCCGCGGTGGCGGGTGCGTCGGCCGCGGTGGCGGCTCCGGCGGCTCCTGCTGCTCCGGTGACGACCGCCGTTGCTCCGGTGACGACCGCCGTTGCTCCGGTGGCGGCTGCGGTCGCTCCGGCGGTGGTGCCGGTGATCTCGCCGCTGGTCCGGCGGTCGGCCCGGGAGCACGGGATCGATCTCGCGGCGCTGACCGGCAGCGGGCCGGACGGCCTGATCATGCGTGCGGACGTCGAACGGGCGGTCGCGGCGCTGGCCTCGGGCGGTGCCCTGGCGCAGGCGCCGGTGCACGGCGGGACGCAGCCGTGGGCGGGGGCGTCGGCGGGGGCGTCGGCGGCGGCCGAGGTGGTCCCGCTGCGCGGCCTGCGCAGGGCAGTGGCCGAGAAGCTCTCCCGCAGCCACCGCGAGATCCCGGCGGCGACCTGCTGGGTCGACGCGGATGCCACCGAACTGATGGCGCTGCGGCGTCAGTTGAACGCCACGCCCGGGCCGAAGGTGAGTGTGCTGGCGCTGCTCGCCCGGATCTGCACGGTGGCGCTCGCCCGCTTCCCAGAGCTCAACTCCAGTGTCACCGAGGACGGTTCGGGAATCCTGCGGCACTCGTCGGTGCACCTGGGCTTCGCCGCCCAGGGCGAGCGCGGTCTGGTCGTCCCGGTCGTGCGTGATGCCCAGCGGCTGAGCACCGAGCAACTCGGCTCCGAGCTGGGGAGGTTGACCGAGTCGGCCCGGACGGGTGCGCTCACTCCGGCCGAACTCACGGGTGGGACGTTCACCCTGAACAACTACGGGGTGTTCGGCGTGGACGGCTCCACCCCGATCCTCAACCACCCCGAGGCGGCGATGCTCGGTGTGGGCCGGATCGTCGCCAAACCCTGGGTCCACCAGGGCGAGTTGGCGGTGCGCGAGGTGACCCAGCTGTCGTTCACCTTCGACCACCGGGTCTGCGACGGTGGTACGGCGGGCGGGTTCCTGCGGTTCGTCGCGGACTGTGTCGAGCAACCGGGCATGCTGCTACGGCAGTTGTGACCAAAGGGTCCGGGCGGTCGCCTTGGGTGGCTGCCCGGACACCCAGGGCGACCGCAGATCGAGCGAGAGTAGCGCGTACGGGGGGCGGGTGTCCGGGCTTCGCGCGATTTGTCGGATGAGCACTTCGGGCGTGCCACGCTGCCTAGGCGTCAGCAGGAACAAGCCAGGTGGTGGCACAGGCCGGCCGGAGGCGAAACGATTCTCTTGGGTACTCGAAACGTTGCGGTGAAGTCCCGCAGAACTCTCCTGGTCCGCACCGGACACGGCTCGGCGCGGGCCGCGGCCGTTCCGGGAATGCCGGACGGCTCGCCGGACGCCGTGTCGGGCCCCGGCCCGGACGCCGTCTCGGGCGGCGGCCCGGACACCCCGGTGGCCCTCCCGCCGATGCCGCTGGACCCGCCGGACCTCCCGCCGGTGTCCGCCGCGCTCGCGCTCCCGGCCCCGGTGACCCCCCTCGGGCCGGCCCCCGCCGCGCCGCCGCGGTCGGCGATCCCCGACCCGCCGGCCGAGCCGCCCGCGATCCCGGCGCCGTCGACGCCCACCGGGCAGCCCGTGCCCGTGATCGAGCCGCTGTTCACCCGGGCCCCCGGCCTCAACTGGACCGGCTCGGGCGGCCTCGCCACGCCGCCGGCCCTCGCCGGGCCCGGCCCGGTGCCCGTCTCACCGGCGTCGCCGGTGCCCGCGCCGGTCGCAGTCGCCGCAGTGGCCGAGGTCGCCGAGGTCGCCGAGGCCGAACGGCCGCCCACCGCCCGGGACATCGAGCTGATCCGGACCAGCCTGGCCGTGGTCGAACCGGTCGCCGACCGGGCCACCGCGCACTTCTACGCCCTGATCTTCCTGCACCACCCGGAGGTCCGCGCGCTCTTCCCGGCCGCCATGGACGTCCAGCGCGACCGGCTCTTCCGCGCCCTGCTGATGGCCGCCCGCAACGCCGGCGACCCGGACGGCCTGCGCACCTACCTGAGCGCGCTCGGCTGCGGCCACCGCCGGTACGGCACCCTGACCGGCCACTACGGCCCGGTGGGGGAGTGCCTGGTGGCGGCGCTGGCCCGGTACGCGGGCAACCGCTGGGACGCCGAGACCGAGCTGGCCTGGCGCCGCGTCTACCGGCTGGTCTCCTCGATCATGATCGAGGCCGCCGAGGGGGACGCCCGCACCTCGCCGCCCTGGTGGCAGGCCGAGGTGGTCGGGCACGAGCTGCGCACCCCGGACGTCGCGGTGCTCACCCTCCGCCCCGACCAGGCCTACCCGTTCCGCGCCGGGCAGTACACCAGCCTGGAGACGCCCTGGTGGCCGCGGGTCTGGCGGTACTTCTCGTTCGCCTCCGCGCCCCGGCCGGACGGCCTGCTGACCCTCCACGTCAAGGCCGTCCAGGCCGGCTGGGTGAGCAACGCGCTGGTGCACCGGGCCGCGCCGGGGGACGTGCTGCGGCTCGGCCCGGCCGCGGGCGCGATGACCGTCGACCACGCGGCGGGGGCGGACCTGCTCTGCCTCGGCGGCGGTACCGGGATCGCCCCGATCAAGGCGCTGGTCGAGGAGGTGGCCGACCACGGAGCGGGGGGCCGCTCGGTCGAGGTCTTCTACGGTGCCCGGCAGGCCGCCGAGCTGTACGAGCTGGAGGCGCTGCGCGCGCTCGCCGGGCGCCACCGCTGGCTCTCGGTGCACCCGGTGCTGTCCGGGCCGGGGCCGCGCGCCGGCGCCGCTGCGGCCGCCGGTGGCGGTCTGCTCACGGGTGAACTGCCGGAGGTGGTCGGCAGGTTCGGGCCCTGGGCGGGCCGGGAGGCGTACCTCGGCGGGCCGGCCGCGATGGTGCGGCGCGGGGTCGGCGTGCTGCTGCGGGCCGGGGTCGCGCCGGAGCGGATCCGGCACGACCTGGTCGGCGACCTGGCGGCGGGCTGAACGGCGGCCCGAGCGGCCGGACGGGGTGGCCCGGCCCGGGCCACCCGGGGCTCCGTCAGCCGAAGTCGGGGGCGAGCAGCGCGCGGACTCCCTCGATGTTGGCCGCCAGGTACGCCCGCAGGCTGGGCGGGACGACGTTCACCGCGGTGACGCCCTCCCGGGTGAAGGGCACCCGGACCACCTCGTACTCGCCGTTCGGCTCGTCCACCTCGGGCCCGTGCCGGCGGTCGAGGTCCATCGAGGCGAGCCGGCAGACGAAGAAGTGCTGCACCTTGACCCCGTGCGGGTGGAGCAGGGTGCCGTCGTCGTGGTGGGTGTGGCTGATGGTGTCGACGAAGGCGGGGACGACGTCCACCACCTTGCCGCCGAGCTCCTCGTCCACCTCGCGGTGCAGGGCGTCCGTCACCGTGCGGTCGTCGCTCTCGACCCCGCCGCCCGGGGTGATCCAGTAGGGGTGCGGGGAGCCGGGCCGGGTGCGTTTGATCAGCACGATCGAGGCCGGTCCGTGGGGATCGGCCGGGTCCAGCTCCAGCAGGATCGCCCGTGCGGTCCGTTTGACGACGGGGCGGGGCGGGGTGCGCATGGCCACCTCCGGGGCTGGAGCGTTGTGCGGGAGTCTCCCGCAGGCCGACGGGGCCGAAACTCGTGCCTGCTCGGGTGCGTCCGTTCGGGGAGTGTTCGCAGCGCCGATAGATCTTGGATCATAAAGATGAACCTTGAACGGATCTTGAAAGTATTGAGTGAAAGTCTAATTCTTCCTTCGATTCAAAGGAATTTATCGATCGAACCGTATGAGAGTGATTGCAGCGGCGCCACGCCTGTGCTGCAATGAGCGACTATCGGGCAAATCGGAGTACTTCACTCCGCATGCCCTCCTGTGCAACGACTCGGGCTGGGGGCTGGGTGTGGTCATGGATCAGATCGCAGAGCGCACGACACCGGTGCGCAAGGACCGGCAACCTACCCTGATCGCCTCCGTCCAGCGGGCGCTGCGGCTGCTGGAGGCCGTCGGCGGGTTCCTGCAGGGGGCGACCGCCAAGCAGCTCGCCCGCACCGCCGGCCTGCCGCTCGGCACCACGTACCACCTGCTGCGCACCCTGACCCACGAGGGCTATCTGCGGCGGGCCGACGGCAGGTTCTTCTACGGCGAGTCGGTGGACGGCATAGGCCGGGCCGACGACCGGCAGTCCGAGCGCCACGACCTGCGGGTCCGGATGGAACAGTTAAGGGACGAACTCGGTGCCGCGGTCTACTTCGCGCGCTACCAGGACGGCGAGGTGACGGTGGTGGACACCGCCGCCGGGGCCGGACAACCGGCCGTCGAGCCGTGGGCCGACTTCCGGGCCACCGCGCACGCCCACGCCATCGGCCAGTGCCTGCTGGCCCAACTGCCCGACGAGGCCCGGCGTGACCACCTCGCCCGCCACCCGCCGGTCGGACTCACCCCGTCCACCCTCGCCGACGAGTCGACCGTACTGCGCAGGCTCTCCGCGCTGCGGCCGACCGTGCCGGTGCTGGAGCACCAGGAGTACGCGCTCGGCACCGTCTGCGCCGCCGTGCCCATCACCGTCGGTTCGGTGGTCGCGACGATGGCCATCTCCCTCCCGGTCGAGCAGGCCGGCCGGCTGGCCGCCGCCGCCGGGCAACTGCGCCGCAGCGTCGGCGCGATGACGTCCTCGTTCGTCCGCTGACACTCCTCGTGCCCCACGGGCACAAGCTCATTCCCCCTTGTTCACCATTTGAAAAAGCACACCTTGTCCACTACGTCCCCAAACATGGACGATGAGGATCGAACAGGGATTGGTTGCACAAAACCGCCTCAATCGGCCGCACGATCGACACGGCCGCACTCCCTCCCATGTCAGCGAACTGCATTGTCCGGTCACCTGCGGACCCACAGCACGCACGGCCGGGCAGAACGAGAGGTACTGGCGCCATGCAGCACAGCACAGTCCAGGGCCACCTGGTGATGAACCTCGTGGTCTCCACCGAGCTCTCCTTCCGCATCGTGGTCGACCTGGAGTACGACCCCGCCGACCCGTACGCGGTCCGCTTCACCTTCCACCTGCCGGGCGACGCCCCGGTCACCTGGGTCTTCGCCCGGGAGCTGCTGCTCGACGGGATCAGCCGGCCGGCGGGCGAGGGCGACGTGCACGTCCACCCGGTCGGCGGGGAGCTCTCGGAGGTCTGCGTCGTGCTGCACGCCTCCGAGGGGGACGCCCTGCTGCGCGCCTCCGCGCCGCCGCTGATCGCCTTCCTGGCGCGCACCGACCGGCTGGTCCCGATGGGCCAGGAGCTCACCGGCGGGGAGATCGACGCCCAACTCGCCGACATCCTCAGGGGCTGCGAGAGGTGACCGGCACGGCAGAAGGGGCCCGCCCCCGGTGCGGAACCGGGTGGCGGGCCCCTTTCGCGTCGTCGTGCGCGTCGGACCGCGGGGAGCGGGCCTGCTCAGTCGTCGTCGCCGAGCGCCAGGTTGAGCCCCCAGGAGACCAGGCTGATGATCAGCGCGCCGAACAGCGCCGCCCAGAAGCCGTCGACGTTGAAGCTCAGGTCGAGCTTGTCCGAGGCCCAGGAGGTCAGCCAGAGCATCAGGGCGTTGATGACGAAGGTGATCAGCCCCAGGGTGAGGATGAACAGCGGCAGCGAGAACAGCTGGACCACCGGCTTGATCAGCCAGTTCACGACCCCGAAGATCAGCGCCACGGCGATCACCGTCAGGGTCTTGTGCTGCCAGTCGTCGCCGGTCAGCGTGATGCCGGTGACGATCCAGGCGGCCACCCAGATGGCGGCCGCGTTGATAAGTGTCTTGATGACGAAACCCTTCATGGGGCCAGCGTCGCAGGCCGGGCGGGGTGGGGGAAGCTCCGGCCGCCATGTTGGTGTTGAATGCCCCCGGACCCGGACCAGGACGAGGAGTGAGCCCCGGTGAAGCTGTTCCGGCTGGACGAACTGGACGCCGAGCGTGCCGCCAACGACGGCGCCTATCTGCGCTTCCTGCGTGAGCCGCGGATGTCCGCCGGCCTCTACGCGCTCTCCCCCGGCGCCACCGACCCGCAGACCGCGCACGCCCAGGACGAGATCTACCAGGTGGTCAGCGGCCGGGCCGAGTTGACCGTCGGCGACGAGACCACGACGGTGGCCCGCGGCACCGTGGTCTACGTCCCGGCCGGGGTGCCGCACCGGTTCCACCACGTCACCGAGGAACTGCGGGTGCTGGTGGTGTTCTCCCCGCCGGAGGACTGACGGCCGGCGCCCGGACCGGTCCGGTTAGGGTCGGGGCATGAGCCTGAGCCTGACGGAAGAACTCTGGGCGGCGATCGAGCCGATCTACGCCGAGATCCTCGACCACCCCTTCATCGGCGGCCTCACCGACGGCACCCTGCCGCGCGAGGCGTTCCGCCACTTCGTCGTCCAGGACTCGCACTACCTGCGCGACTACGCCCGCGCGCTCGCCGTCTGCGCCGCCAAGGCGCCCGGCGAGGAGGACGTGCGGGCCTTCGCGGACGACGCGGTCGGTGCGCTGGCGGCCGAGCAGGGCATGCACGCGGAGTTCATGACGGCCTTCGGCGCCAGCGCCGAACAGGCCGCCGCCGAGCCGGTCCTGCCCACCACCCGGGCCTACACCAGCTACCTGCTGGCCACGGTGTACGGCGGCTCCTTCGCGGAGGCGGTCGGCGCGGTCCTGCCCTGCTACTGGATCTACGCCCGGGTCGGCGACCAACTGCTCGCCAAGGGCTCCCCCGACCCGCTGTACGCCAAGTGGATCGCCACCTACGGCGACGAGGCGTTCCAGTCCGTGGTGCGCCGCGTCCTCGCGCTGGCCGACCGGCTCGGCGAGGAGATCTCCCCGGCCGAACGCCGCCGGGTGGTGGAGCACTTCACCACCACCTCGCGGTACGAGTGGATGTTCTGGGACGCGGCCTGGCGCGGCGAGACCTGGCCGGTCTGACGCCGGGCCGACCCCGGTCCGACGCCGACCCGGGCGATCGCCCGGTGGTGCGCCCGGGGCGTGCCGCCCCGCCGGTCGTCCCGGGAGTACCGCCCCTGCCGGGCCCGTTCCGGGCCGCTCCCCCAGGGGTGTCCCCGGGGGCCGGGGTAGGGGTGATCTCCGGGTTCTCTCCGGGCCGTTGGCTCTCGTTCCGGCCCGTGCGTCACCGTACGATCGAAGTATCGAAAGCAAGCGGGATGCGGCACCGGACGGCAGCCGGCCCGAGGGGAGAGAAGGAACGGACATGGCTGAGTTCTGGAAGTCGCTGCCCTCGTGGGTGCGCAACATCGTCGTTCCGGTGCTGGTGCTGATCCTGGCCTGGAACATCATCGGGTTCGTCTTCGGCGTGGTGGGCGCGCTGCTGAGCCTGGTCATCAAGCTGCTGGTGGTGGTCGGGATCGCCGCCGCCGTGGTGATCCTGGTGAAGAAGGCCGCCAAGAGCTGAGCCGTACGGCCGGCCCCGACGCCCGTACCCCCTCGGGGGGTGCGGGCGTCAGTCGTTCGCGGACGCGGCGCCGGGCCGGTCGGGCGGCAGGACGCTGTCGAGGTCCCAGCCCGGTCGCCAGTGCTGGGCACGGGAGCGGGCGAGGTCGAGGGTGATGCCGGTGGTGAGCTGGTCGACGGCGTACGGGGTCAGACCGGGGACGCGGCCGGTGCGGGCGGCCAGCCGGGCGAGTGGCGCGGGCACGTGGCGGATCCGGGCCCGCACCCCGTGCGCGGCGAGCACCCGGCGGACGGCGTCGTCGCGCCGGTAGTGCCGGTCGTCGGCGATGTTGTACGCGCCGGGCGTCCAGGCGTGGCCGGTCAGGCCCAGGGCGGCCAGACAGGCGTCGGCGAGGTTCCGCACGGCGGTCAGGCTGATCCGGACGTCACCGCCGGGGAGCAGCAGCAGGCCGTGGCGCACCCGCGCCAGCAGCTGCGGGGCGAGGTGCGGGTCGCCCGGTCCGTAGACGGCGCGCGGGCGCAGCACCACGGCGCCCGCCTCCAGGGCGAGCCGTTCGCCGGCCGCCTTGGTGCGCCCGTACGCGTTGAGGTGGCCGCCGCCGGTGGGGTGGTGCTCCTGGATGCCGGAGCGGTCGATCCGGGGGTCGTAGACGCTGGCGCTGCTCACCCAGACCACCGGTCGGCCGCCGGCGGCGCGCAGCAGCCGTTCGGTGCCGGTGACGTTGACGGCGTACTGCTGGGCCTCGCCGGCGGAGCCCCGGGGGAGGTCGGCGACGGCGGCGGCGCAGTGCACCACCAGGTCGACGCCGGTCAGGTCGGGGTCGCCGGTGGTGGCGTCCCAGGGGACGTGGCGGCCGACCGGGCCCGGGGAGCGGCCGTGGCAGAGCACGTCGAGGCCCAGCGCGGCGGCCGCGCGGGCGACGTGCGAGCCGCAGAAGCCGCCGGCGCCGGTGACGGCTATCCGCACCGGGACTCCTCGGGCCGGGACTCCTCGGGTCGGGACGGGTGTGGTCGGGACGGGCGTGGTCCGGGCACCCGGGGCGCGGTGCGCCGGAGGGTGAGTTCCGCGTAGCCGGGGAGGGCGGAGCGGCGGTCGACCCGGGCCCGGGCGACCACCGGGCGGTACGGGGCCAGCGCGAGCAGCACGTCCGTGAGCAGGGCCCGGGCGAGGCCGGCGCCCGGGCAGGCGTGCGGGCCGGCGCCGAAGACGGCCTGGGTGGCGGCCGGGCCGGGGGCGGGGCCGCGCCGGTGGGCCCGGGCGGCGTGCCGGGCGACCAGGACCAGGCGGTCACCGGCCCGGACCGGGAGGCCGGCCAGGGTGGCGTCGGCGGCGGCGACCCGGGGGAGCAGCGGCGAGGGGGCGGTCAGCCGGAGGAGTTCGGCGGCGAGTCCGGGCGCGGTGGCGGGGTCGACGCCGGGCCAGAGGCCGGCGTCGGCGCACCAGGCGGCGGCCCGGGGCAGGGCGGCGACGGTGGTGGTGACGGCGGCGACGGTGAGCATGGCGTCGAGCGGGTCCGGCAGCAGCGCGGTGAGGTCGGCCGCCGTCGTGGCGGCCGTGGCGTCGGCCCGCCGGCGGCCGGGCGGGCGCGGGCCGGGCAGGTGGTCCCGGGCGGCGGCCGCGGCGGCGTCGGCGCAGGCGCGGGCGAGGGTGTGCGGGCAGGCGGTGGAGCCGGTCAGCGCGGCGGCTGTCACGCCTGCCAACTCCTGGGCAAGGCCGACGAGTTCGAGCGATCTGACGGACAGCTCGGGGGCGCGTTCGGCGAGCACGGCCTGCCAGAGCGGGCGGATCCGGTCGAGCGCGCCGGTGCTCAGCTCGGCCGCCACCGCCCGGCGGGCCGCCCGGTGTTCGGCGCCCTGCTGGTCGAACAGCAGCCCCCCGCCGGTGAGTCGGGCGGCGGCGCCGCCGGTGGTGCCGGGCGCGGTGCGGTCGAGCGGGACGCGGGTGAGCGCCTCGCGGTAGGCCTCGGTGCCGTGCACCAGGAGGGTGCGGCCGAGCCGGACGACCGGGCGGCGGCGGGTGGCGCAGAGCAGCGCGAACAGGACGGGGTGGCTGCGCAGGTAGACCCGTCGGTCGCGGCGGCGCGCGGCCCGGGCGGCGGCGGGCGCCGGGCCGGTGAAGGGTGCCGGCTTGCCGGAGGCCGCGTCGGCGGCGGGTGCCGGCTCGGGTGCCCGGCCGGGCGGTGCGGCGGGTGCCGGGCGGGTGGGCTCGCCGGTCATGCGGACAGCTCCCGGGCGCAGTGGGCGGCGGCCGCCGCCCGGTCGGGTTTGCGGGAGCGCCCGGCCAGCGGGACGGTGCCGAACAGCACGGCGTCCGGGCGGGCCCCGCCCATCCGGTCGAGCGGGCCCCGCAGGGCGGCGCGCAGCCGCTGCGGATCGGCGCCGGGACGCGGCTGGACGAGGGCGACCAGCCGTTCGTCACCCGGTGCGTCGGGGGCCGGGACGCCGACCAGGACGGCGAGTTCGACGTCCGGAAGGTGCAGGGCGGGCTCGTAGAGGCCGGGGTAGATGTTCTCGGCGCGGCGCAGCACCATGTCCTTGAGCCGCCCGGCGAGGACGATCCGGCCGTCCGGCGCGAGGGTGGCCCGGTCACCGGTGCGGACCCAGGGGTCGGGCTCCTCGCCGAGGTAGCGGTGCCGGGCGCCCGGGCCGGCGAGCAGCAGTTCGCCCTCCGGGGTGAGGTCGGCGCGCACCCCGGGCAGCGGTGCGCCGACCAGGTCGCCGGGACCGCTGTGGGCGCTCTTCTCGGCCTCCTCGACGGCGGCGGCCGGGAACAGTTCGGTGAGCGCGTACACGCCCCAGGCCTGGTCGGCGCCGGCCTGCTTGACCCGCCGCAGCAGGCCGGCGTCGGCGGGTGCGGAGCCGGTCCAGACCCGGCCGTGGAAGCGGGCCCCGGTGCCGAGGGCGGCGCGCAGCGCCGGCGGGGTGAGGTAGGTCTGGGCCGGGGCCAGCCGGGCGAGTTGGCCGGCCAGCGCGCGCGGGCCGCGGGCCGGCAGGGCGACGGTGGCGCCGGCGGCGAGGGCGGGTACCAGCACGAAGAAGGTGCCGCCGAGCACGACGCCGCCGGGGCGGGGGTCGACCAGTTCGGTGACGGTGCGCAGGCCGGCCGCCAGGCCCTCGCGGGTGTGCACGACGGCGCGCGGGCGGGCGGTGGTGCCGGAGGTGAAGACGATCACGGCGTCGGCGTCGGCGTCGGCGTCGGTGCCGGCCTCGCCGCGGCGGGGCACGGGCCCGGTGGCGCCCGCCGTCGCGAGCCGGGGGGCGCAGCCGGGCAGCCGGCGGCCGAGGGTGGCGACCGGGCCGAGCGCGGCCAGCGGGGGCAGGGCGAGGTGGGCGCGGCGGGCCAGCGGCCCGGCCCAGCCGGCCACCGCCTGGGCGGCGGCGTCGGCGAGCACGAGGTCCGGCCGGGCCAGGGCGAGGCGGGCGGCCAGGACGTCCGGTCCGGCGGTCGGGTCGAGGACGGCGGCCCGCAGGCCGAGCCGGTGGGCGGCGAGCATCACGGCGAGCGCCCGGGGGCCGGGGCGGACGGCGACGCCGAGGGTGGCGCCGGCGCCGAGGCCGCGGGCGTGCAGGGCGGCGGCGTAGTGGTCGGCGAGGTCGGCGAGTTCGCCGCGGCGGATCCGGACCAGGGTGGCGCCGGTGCGGCCGCGGCCGAGGACGGCGGGCCGGTCGGGGTGGACGGTGCGCAGGGCGTGGGCGAGCCGGTCGAGCACGGGGCCCTCCTCAACGGGGCGTCGGGCGGTGGGGGTCGGGGTGGTGGGAGCGACGGCTCAGCGCACGTCGACCGAGCGCCGGCCGGCGCCGCGCTCCAGGTACCAGCGGGCGGTGCCGATCACGCCGTAGGCGCGGATCCGCCGGGTGGAGTTCTGGACCACCATGTCGCGGCGGCGGACGATCGCGGTGCTGTGGCGGCGCACCCGGTTGATGAACGTCCGGTCGGTGGGCGACGGCCTGCGCGGCATGCCGCCGACGGCCCGGTAGAGCTCGGCGGTGATCGCCATGTTGTTGCCGGCGTGCATCCGGTAGGGCGTGCGGTAGCCGTGCCGGCGGCGGTGCGCGGGCCGGATCCGGCCGAAGAACGCGCCGAGCGCGACCAGCACCAGGAACACCGCGCGCCCGGCCGGCCCGTGCTCGTCCCGGCGGGCGGTGACCCGGCCGCAGACCAGCCCGCCGCAGGCGTGCAGCCCGGCCCGGGCGGCCGCCGTCCAGCCGGGTTCGGGCAGGCAGTCGGCGTCGGTGCGGGCGAGCAGGGTGGCGCCCCGGGCGATGGCGTACCGGAAGCCGGTGTCGATCGCCGAGCCGACGCCCTTCTCCGGTTCGACCAGCACCTCGACCGGGAACGGCGCCCGTGCGGCGAAGGCCCGGACCTTCGCCACGGTGGCGTCGGTGGAGCCGTTGTCGGCGACCAGCAGGGTGAACGCGCGGTCCCGCTGGGCGGCCAGGGCGGTCAGGGTGTCCTCGATCCGGGCCTCCTCCTGGTAGGCCGGGACGACCACCCACAGGTCCGTACGGGGGTTCACGACGCCTCCCACACCATGGTCATCAGGCTCACGCCGCCGCCGAGGCCGATCAGCAGCACCTTGTCGCCAGGATTCAACTCCGGTGTTATTCGCTCCAGTTGGATGCCGAGTGTGGCGCTGGCGACATTGCCGAGCTCCGGCACGGTGAGGACCAGCTTCTCCGCGGGCACGCCGGTGAGCTCGACGAAGGCCTCCAGGTAGGGGACGGTCACCTGGTGCACCAGCACCCGGGCGTAGTCGTCCCAGCCGAGGCCGGTGCGGGCCGCGACCCTGGTCAGGATGGCGCCGCCGATCTTCTCGAACACGCCGCGCAACTCCTTGCCGCCGCCCCGGAAGTAGCTGTACTCGTCGCCGCGCGGGTGGCGCGAGCCGCCGCCGGGGATGCCGCCGGCCGCCCAGTGCTCGGAGGCGGTCTCGGTCTCGATGTCGAGGATGCCGCCGCGCTCGACCGCCTCCACGACCACGGCCGCGCCGGCGTCGCCGAAGGTGTACCCGGCGAAGCCGTCCCGGAAGTCGGCCGGGCCGTCCGGGTCGCGGCGCATCGCCCGGCTGGGCGTCTCACCGGTGACCACCAGGGCGCGCCGGGCGCGGCCGGCCAGGATCATCGCGCGGGCCAGGTCGATCCCGTTGAGGAAGCTGTTGCAGGCGTTGCTGACGTCCAGGGCATGGGCCTTCGAGCCGAGTTCGGCCTGGACGAGGTGGGCGGTGGCGGGTTCGCAGACGTCCCGGGTGGCGGAGGCGTACAGCAGCAGGTCGACGTCGATCGGGTCCAGGCCGCGGGCCTCCAGGGCGCGCCGGGCGGCGGCGAGGGCCAGGGTGGAGGCGTACTCGCCCTCGGCGACGAAGTGCCGGGTGACGATACCGGTCGCCTTCTCGAACATCCGCTCCGGAAGCCGGAGCCGGCCGCCGGCGGTGACCTCGTCCTGGAGCTGGCGGGAGGTCAGTCGGCGGGCGGGGAGGTGGGCTCCGACGGCGGTGATGCCGATCCGCGCGGTGGCTGCAGGGTGCATGCCTCCATGCTCCGGCGACCGGGGCCGCGCCCACCTGAGTACGGGTACTCAGGTGGGCGCGGCACGGTACCCAACGTGCGGTCAGTCCTGGATCGGGATCGACTGGACGGGGACCGCGGCGCCGGCAGCGCCGGGGCCGGCCGGGGCCGCGGACGGCTCCGGGGTGTTCATGGTGCTGAGCAGCTGGCGGGCCAGGCCGAGGCCGGTGCCGCCCATGGCGAGCGCCTTGGCGAACATCTCGCCCATGCCCTCGGCGCCGTTCAGCAGCACCATGTGCTCGACGTTGCCGAAGGCCTCCGCGCCGGCCCGGACGATCTCGGGCCAGTTCTCGGCGAGTTGCTGCGCGACCACGGCCTCCTGGTTCTCGGCCAGGGCGGCGGCACGGGCCTTGATCGCCTCCGCCTCGGCCAGACCGAGCGCCCGGGCCGCCTCGGCGGTCGCCAGGCCCTTGGCCTCGGCGGCCGCGGCCTCGGCCTGGCCGGTCGCCTTGGTCGCCTCGGCGGCGGCCAGACCGCGCGCGCGGGTGGCCTCGGCCTCGGCGACCGCGGCGATCTTGACCCGGTTCGCCTCGGCGGCCGCCTTGAGCTCGGTCTCCTGGGCCTGCGCCTGGGCCGCCGAGATGCGGGCGTCGCGGTCGGCCTCCGCCTTGGTCCGGGTCTCGTACGCCCGGGCGTCGGCGGGCTTGCGGACGTCGGCCTGCAGCTGCTGCTCCTTGCGGTGCGCCTCCAGCTCGGCGACCTTGGTCTCCTGGACGACGACCTCCTGCCGGGAGGCGGCCTGGGCGAGCGGTCCGGCCTGCATCGCCCGGGCGGTCGCCGTCTCCATCTCGGCCTGGTAACCGGCCTGCTGGATACCGGAGTTGCGAGTCGCCTCGGCCTTGCGCGCGAAGGCCTCCTGCTCGGCCTCGGTGGCCTGGCGGTCGGCCTCGGCCTGGGCGATGCGGGCGTCGCGCATGACGGCGGCCGCGTGCGGAGCGGCGAGGTTCTGGATGTAGCCGGTCGGGTCGAGGATCTCCTGGATCTGCAGCGAGTCGATGATCAGACCCAGCTTCTCCATCTCGGAGCCCGAGGCGGCGCGGGTCTCCCCGGTCAGCCGCTCGCGGTCGCGGATCATGTCCTCGACCGTCAGGCTGCCGACGATGGACCGCAGATGACCGGCGAAGACGTTGTGGACCCGGTGGCCCATCATCTGCTGCTGGTCGAGGAAGCGGCGGGCGGCATTGGCGATCGACACCGTGTCGTCGCCCACCTTGAAGATCACAACGCCCTTGACGTGCACCGGAATTCCCTGCGACGTCACGCAATCCACGTCCAGGTCGGCCTCGTTGAGGTCGAGGGAGAGCTTGCGCACCACCTGGACGCCGGGGGTCACCAGCGTCCCCCGTCCGGTGACGATGCGGAATCCCATGCTCTCGCCGACGCCCTCGGAGCGGTGCTTGGAACCCGAGATGATCAGTGCCTCGTTCGGCTCGGCGACCCGCCACATGAGCTTGAAGAGCACGATCAGAATGATGATGGAAGCCACTGCGGCCCCCGCTACGCCGATCAGCATCGGCTGATTCCCCCTTCAGCGCGCACCGGCGTTCCGTGGCTGCGCTCTGGTGTGCAGGGAGGCGCGGAACGCGGTGGCAGCAGGAGATTCTCCGCTCACCGTGATCCTTTGGAAAGGGGAACGCGTCCCGGATCCGTCTCGGTCGCGTCAGGATTCCGTCAAAGGAGGGCCACGTAGACGGTGCGCGGAGGCTGGTACTCGACCACGACCACCTGGGTGCCGATCGCCATGCTCTCGCCCGGCACGGCCGGGTGGGCCAGGAAGGCCTCGGTGGTGTGGCGTTCGCGGACGTGCACGAGTACCTCGCCGACCAGTCCGGGGCCGATCCTGCCGGTGACGCGCCCTGTGCTTCCGACCATCGGCCCAGTCTGCCACCGTTGCCTCCGCGTGGACCCCCTCTGGACCAGCGGCGATCCGCTCGCTACGGTGTTGGACGTCATGCGCAGGCAACACCGCCTGCGGACACGGGAGCTCGGAGCACCGGGCTGAGAGGGCGCTGACCGGAACGTCGCTGGACGTGCCGACCGCTGCGTCGACCGCAGGAACCTGACCGGGTAATGCCGGCGTAGGGAGTAGAAGGTCTGATGACCACGTTCGACGCACAGCCGCAGTCTGCCCGGAACCATGACACCGGAAGCACGGGCACCGGCTACCCGACCCCGGCCTGGCGCAAGGCCTACCACGAAGGGTCCCGCCCCGACCTGCTGGTCCCGTACCGCGAGGTGGTCCTCACCAACGGCCGGACCGTCCCGCTCTACGACACCTCCGGTCCGTACACCGACCCCGCGTACGAGGCCGACGTGCGGCGCGGCCTGCCGCCGCTGCGCGACGCGTGGATCCGCCAGCGCGGCGACGTCGAGGAGTACGACGGCCGCGAGGCCCGCCCGGAGGACGACGGGATCAAGCACACCTCGCCGCGCGGCGGGAACCTGCGCAACCTCGACGCCGTCTTCCCCGGCCGCCCGCGCCGCCCGCTGCGGGGCCGGTCCGGCGCCTCCGTCACCCAACTCGGCTACGCCAGGCGCGGCGTGGTGACCCCGGAGATGGAGTTCGTGGCCCTGCGCGAGGGCCTGGCCCCGGAGTACGTGCGCGCCGAGGTGGCGCGCGGCCGCGCCGTCATCCCGGTCAACGTGAACCACCCCGAGGTGGAGCCGTCGATCATCGGCACCAACTTCCTGGTGAAGATCAACGCCAACATCGGCAACTCCGCGGTGACCTCCTCGATCGAGGAGGAGGTGGAGAAGATGACCTGGGCCACCCGCTGGGGCGCCGACACCGTCATGGACCTCTCCACCGGCCGCAACATCCACACCACCCGCGAGTGGATCCTGCGCAACTCCCCGGTGCCGATCGGGACGGTGCCGCTCTACCAGGCACTGGAGAAGGTCGACGGCCGGGCCGAGGAACTCAGCTGGGACGTCTACCGCGACACCATCATCGAGCAGTGCGAGCAGGGCGTCGACTACATGACCGTGCACGCCGGCGTGCTGCTGCGGTACGTGCCGCTGACGGCCCGCCGCAAGACCGGCATCGTCTCGCGCGGCGGCTCGATCATGGCCGCCTGGTGTCTGGCGCACCACCAGGAGAACTTCCTCTACACCAACTTCGAGGAGCTCTGCGAGATCCTCGCGAGCTACGACGTCACCTTCTCGCTCGGCGACGGCCTGCGCCCCGGCTCGATCGCCGACGCCAATGACGAGGCGCAGTTCGCCGAGCTGCAGACGCTGGGCGAGCTCGGCCGGATCGCGCGCGAGCGCGACGTCCAGGTGATGATCGAGGGCCCGGGCCACGTCCCGATGAACAAGATCCGGGAGAACATGGACCTCCAGAAGGAGATCTGCGACGAGGCGCCGTTCTACACCCTCGGCCCGCTCACCACGGACGTCGCCCCCGGCTACGACCACATCACCTCGGGCATCGGCGCCGCGATGATCGCCTGGTGGGGGACGGCGATGCTCTGCTACGTCACCCCCAAGGAGCACCTGGGCCTGCCGAACCGGGACGACGTGAAGACCGGCGTCATCACCTACAAGATCGCCGCCCATGCCGCCGACCTCGCCAAGGGCCACCCCGGTGCCCAGGCCTGGGACGACGCGCTCTCCGACGCCCGCTTCGAGTTCCGCTGGGAGGACCAGTTCAACCTGGCCCTCGACCCGGAGACGGCCCGCGAGTTCCACGACGAGACGCTCCCCGCCGAGCCCGCCAAGACGGCCCACTTCTGCTCGATGTGCGGCCCGAAGTTCTGCTCGATGAAGATCTCCCAGCAGATCCGCGCCGAGCACGGCGGGGGCTCCTCCGCCGTCGCCTCCGGGTACGACGCCGAGGCGCTGGCCGGCATGCAGGCCAAGTCGGAGGAGTTCGCGGAGCAGGGCAACCGGGTCTACCTGCCGATCGCGGACTGACCCTTCACCGACTGCACCGGCCCGCGTCCCGTGGGGGGAGTCGCGGGCCGGTGCGCTTTTGACGTCGTCGGACGTCCCGGGGGTCACGATCGGCGTCGGCCGGGTCGTCGGCCGTCGCCGTGGGATCCGCGGGGCCTGCCGGGTTTCGTCGGGGTCAGTGCCGTCGGCGGGCTGCGGCTCGTCCGCTTCGCCTCACCAGGACGATGAGTGCACCGCCCAAGGTGAGGGCGGCCGTCGAGCCGACCAGGAGGCCGATCGATCCGTCCGAGCCGGTGGCGGCGAGTGCCTGACCAGACTCGTTCGGGTGCTGCACGGGAGCGCCCTGGCCGGGAGCGCCCTGCACGGGACCGCCGTGGCCGGGAGCGCCCTGCACGGGACCGCCGTGGCCGGGACCGCCCTGCAGGGGAGCGCCCGGGGCGTTGCCGCCTGGTGCGTTGCCGCCCTGGGCATGGCCGCCCTGGGCATGGCCACCCGGTGTGTTGCCGACCTGCACGGGGCCGCCCGGCACGTTGCCGTGATTGCCCTGGTCGTTCCCGTGATCACCTTGCTCATGACCGCCGTGACCCTGGTCACCGTGCCCCGGGCCGCCGTGACCGCCGTGTCCGCTTGGAGACTGGGACGGCCCTGCGGGGCCCGCCGGTCCTGCCGGGCCTGCGGGTCCTGCCGGTCCTGCGGGGCCGGGTGAGCCGTTTGCTCCGGGTGTGCCGTTGGCGCCGGGTGAGCCGTTTGCTCCGGGTGTGCCGTTGGCGCCGGGTGAGCCGTTTGCTCCGGGTGTGCCGTTGGCGCCGGGAGAGCCATTGGCTCCGGGCGAACCATTCGCGCCGGGTGTGCCGTTCGCTCCGGGTGTGCCGTTGGCGCCGGGTGTGCCGTTGGCGCCGGGTGTGCCGTTCGCACCGGGTGAGCCGTTGGCGCCTGGTGATCCGTTGGCACCAGGGAGTCCGTTCGCTCCAGGTGTGCCGTTGGCGCCGGGTGAGCCATTCGCGCCGGGAAGCCCGTTGGCACCAGGTGAACCATTGGCACCGGGGGCACCAGGTGCACCGGGGGCTCCAGGAGCGCCGTTGGGGCC
>NZ_JBHVWC010000023.1:93923-120877 GCF_042882445.1 Kitasatospora sp. NPDC058218
GGGGGCACCCGGGGAGCCGGGCGCGCCGGGTACGCCGGGAGCGCCGTTGGGGCCGGGGGAACCGGGTGCGCCGGGCGCGCCGGGAGCGCCGTCGGAGCCGGGGGCACCCGGGGCACCAGGTGCACCGGGGGCACCGGGAGCTCCAGGCGCACCGGGTGCGCCGTTGGGGCCGGGGGCACCCGGGGAGCCGGGCGCGCCGGGTACGCCGGGAGCGCCGTTGGGGCCGGGGGAACCGGGTGCGCCGGGCGCGCCGGGAGCGCCGTCGGGGCCGGGGGCACCCGGAGCACCCGGGGCGCCGGGTACGCCGGAAGCGCCGTTGGGACCGGGCACACCAGGTGCACCCGGAGAGCCGGCCGGACCGGGTGCGCCGTTGGGGCCGGGCGCACCGGGCGAGCCGGCCGGACCGGCGGGCCCGCTCGGACCCGCAGGCCCGCTCGGTCCGGGCGGCCCGCTCGGTCCGGGCGGGCCGACGGTGCAGGCCGCCCTCGTGATGGTGTTGTCGTCCAGCGTGACGGCCCCGGTACGCGCCAGGGCACGGCCTTCGATCACCGAGGCGTGGTTCACGGTGATGGACGCCAGGGCGAGGATGTTGCCCTTGAAGAAGGAGCTCACGTCGATCGTGGCGGAGCTGCCCACCTGCCAGAACACATTGCAGGGCTGCGCCCCGTTGACCAGGCTGACGACGCTCGACGGGGCCGTGATCAGGGTGGAGGCGATCTGGAAGATGAAGACGGCGCTGGGATCGCCCAGGGCGTCGAGTGTGACGGTCCCGGTGAGGTTGAGCGAGGACGTGGCCTTGTAGACGCCGGGCGTCAGCGTCAGTCCGCCGATGTCGCCCGGCGAGGTCAGGCTGGCCGTGGGGGCCCGGCCCGCGGCGTCGTTGTAGGCGATGACCAGGTCGGACTGGGCCTGTGCGGCCTGGGCGTCGTTGACGTGCTGGACGCCGTTCACGATGCCGGGCGGAAAGCCCGTCACGCTGGTGCCCGGGCTGAGGCCCAGGTCCCCGTTGATCACGCTGGGACCGGTGTTGGTGACGGTCGTGGCGCCCAGGACCGCGTAGCTGGTGTCGGTACCCAGCGACACCGGCGCCGTGGCGGCGTGCGCGGGGCTCGCGACCAGACCGGCAGTCGCCAGCAACGTGAGTCCGGAGAGTAGGGCGAGCGCCTCCGCGAGGCGGGAGCGTCTGCGCCCGCTGTCGGGCGGGGCGGGCGGAATGGCATCGACTGCCATGGGACGGGACCCTTCTTGTCGTCGTTGAGCTCCGTCACCCGGAAAGAGGTGTTTCGGAGCGCCGGTGGTGAGTTCTGGTCGGCCCACAAGCCCTCGTACGTGCGCCGGGGCGCCACGGGCGTCACCCCGGGAGGGCCGCAGAGCGGCAGTCCGCCAGGGATGGTGATGCACCGTCACCAACTCAGTACACCGTGCAACAACAACATAAGAAGGAAAGAATAATAAGGATGCAAAAGGGTGACGCACTGGCGCCGTCGGAGTATCTTTCCCCCTGCCTCGGCGCGTCGTTTGTCTACGTACTCAACGTCGCGTACAGAGCCCCCGGTTTCAGCTCCGGTCGGCTCCTCCGGATCCGGCTACGCTCACGGAGTCCGACGTCGTTCCCGGTGGGGCCGGTGCACCCGAACGCCGTCGTAATCCTCCCCGGGGTGCCTTCCACGCCTTAGCAGTACCGTTTTTCCTCTTGGCCGCGTCCAGGGTGGTGAAATGACGTATCGCTCGGGGGATGGAGTCGTTGGCCCGCATATGAACGACCCAACGAATCGGCAGGGCGGGCTGCTCGCGCCGACCGAGGGCGACGCCGGCACCGTGGCCGAACGCTGCCGTCTCGCCGGCGGCCTGCTCCGAGTCACGCTCGGAGAGCTGCGCGAGGAACTCGGATACCGCAGACTCGGCAAGTACGTGCTGGACGAAGCGGCCGAGAGCCTCGCGGCGGAGGGGCTCGGCTGGTTCCCGGCCTGGCGGCTGTCGCCGAGGGAGAACGGTGAACCGCGCAAGGAGCACGAGGTGTGGGTGTTCCTCCGGGACGGCGGTCTGCGGTGCCAGGTCATCGACGCCATCCAGGCCCCCGACGGTTTCGACATCCCCACCGTCCTGAACGGCCTGCTCGCCGACCGCCCCCAGGACCTCTCCCCGGAGCGCAAGCTCGGCCTCATTCGCGAAATCCTCGGGCTCTGAGCCGCCGCGGCCCAGGAGGCCAGCAGGACCGGGCCCGGGGCGACCGCGGCGCCGCGGGCTCGGTCCGGCCGGTCAGCCGAGGGGCTGGGGGCCCGTCAGGCCGGCGACGCGGTCGGCGGTGAGGATGCCGAGGAGGTAGCCGTCGTCGTCGATCACCGGCCAGATCGCGAGGGACTTGATCTGCATGGCGAGCGCCGCGAGGCCGAGGGCCATGCCGGGCCAGGCGAACGGGCCCTGCTGGTGCGCGGTGTCGCGCAGCGCGGTCCGTTCGGCGTACCAGGCGCGGGTCAGGAACGGGTCCAGGCCGGTCCGGGTCACCAGGCCCTCGCAGCGGCCGTTGTGGTCGCGGACGAGCAGGTAGGCGACGTGGGCGCCGCGGAAGATCTCGTTGGCCCGGTCCACGGTGATGTCGTCGGCGATCTGGTACTCGAAGGGCTCCATCGCGTCCGCCACCGTGAGGCCGTGGCTCGCCGGCTGTGTGTAGTGGGTGGTCATGATGTCGACCCAACCCGCCTCCGGGCCGGCCTGCGGCCGTCCGGCGCTGTGCTGCACCCAGAACGAAGCCGGAACGGGGACCGGGATGCGGGATGCCCTGGATGTGGCCAAGGCTACTCCGGTCGGGCCCGGGCCGGCGGGGCCCGGAGTAGCCTTGGGAGGCAGCCGAGGACACGTCGTACACCGGTAGTCGCACCGGTGTCGCCCGAGGTCATGAGCGGTCCTCCGCGAGGGCCGGACGGGCGGCTCCTGATGATGCCGATCCCCCTTCCCATCTCCTCCTCTCCCGGGCCGTGGTCGGTGCCGGGCGTGCCCCTGCTCCCCCGCCTGGTGCTGGAGCCGACGTTCGCCCGCGACGGCGTGTTCGACGGTGCCTGGTGGCCGCGGACCCGTGACATCCGGGCCGAGCTGCCGGACCTGCTCACCGCGCTCGGCATCCATCTGGGCCGGATCGTCCGGGTGGGTCTCGACAGCGCCGGCTGGGGCGACATCCCCGACTCGGTCACCGTGGACGGCTTGGTGGTGCGGATCGGCTGGCCCGCCGCCGGCGGCGGGACGATCAGCCTCACCCGGGGCTTCCAGGACCAGTTCCTCCTCCTCGTGGTGCCGCCCGGCACGGACCCGCGCACGGCGGCCGCCGCGATGCGGGGTGCGGCCGCGGTGGGGAACCACACGCCGGCGGGCGAGCTGCTCACGGCGGCGGGCGGGTCCGGCGGGGCGCTCCGGGGCTGACGCCGCGGGGCGGTGGCCGCTGCCGGAGGACCCCAAAACGAACTTGACAGTGGTGTGTTGATCACACGAATGTTTGCTCCGCCGATCCGGCATTTCCGTGTGAATCCTGGGGGGAACCGTCGTGCGCAACGCACGCATTCCGGCTGCTGTCGTCCTCGTCCTGTCGATCACCGGGGCGATCACCTCGGTCACCACAGCCCACGCCGCCGCCACCGACCTGTACGTCGACAAGAATTCCGCCCTCTGCTCGGACACCGGCCCGGGTGCCGGCGCTCAGGGCACGCCCTTCTGCACGATCGCCGCCGCGACCGGCGTCGTGCAGCCCGGGCAGACCGTGCACATCTCGGGCGGCAACTACAACGAGGAGTTCCACCTCACCCGCTCCGGGACCCCGACGGCGCCGATCACCTTCGTCGGCACCCCCTACACCGAGGACCCGCAGGGCCGCGGGACGCAGCTCGGGTTCGCAGGGACGCTCCCCGACCACGCCGTCTCCCTCGCCGGGGTCCACGACGTGACGGTCCAGCACCTCTTCGGATGGTCGGGGAAGGAAGCCGTCCTGGTGACCGACTCCAGCCGGGTCACCCTCGACGACCTGGTGATCGCCAGCTCCGGCTGGTCGAGCACCGCCACCACCGTCTACCCGAGCGTGCGGATCACCGGCGCGAGCAGCGACGTCACCCTGAGTCGCAGCGACATCAGTGCCTCGCGCGGGGCGGCCGTCGAGGTCGGGGCCGGGGTGGACCACGCGGTGCTGACGACCAACTTCCTCACCGATAACGCCGGTGCCGGGGTGCTGATCACCGACGCGCAGCACGCGGTGGTCACCAGCAACACCGTCCGGGGCACCTGCGGGCCCCTGGTCGTGCTGGCCGGTGCCTCCACCGGTGCCACGATCGAGAACAACGTGCTGGACAGCGACGAGAACGGCTACCCCACCTTCGGCCGCTGCACCTCCGCCGGACACGAGGACCTCTCCGTCTCCGCGGGCTCGACCGCCGGGACCAGGGCGGACTACAACCTCGTCACCACGACGACGCGGACGCCGTACAGCTGGGCCGGCCAGGCGTACGGCACGGTCGCGCAGTTCCAGCAGGGCGCCGGCCAGGGCGCGCACGACCTCGCGGCCACCCGCGACGACCTGAAGAAGCCGAACTCCCCCGCCGTCGACTCGGCCGACGCCGGTGCGCCCGGCGAACTCGCCACCGACGTGCGCGGCCGGTCGCGGGCCGACAACCCGGCGGTCGCCAACACCGGGACGGGCGTGGGCTACTACGACCGCGGCGCGGTCGAGGCGCAGGACGCGCTGGCCGTGTCGCTGAGCGCGTCGCCGACCCCGCCGGCGGGGCAGCCGCTGACCGTCGTCCTCGACGGAGCCGTCGACTCCCCGTGGTCCCCCGCGACCGGCACGCTGGACTTCGGCGACGGCACCGCGCCGGTCAGCCCGGTCGCCTTTCCGGCCCGGCACGACTACGCCCCGGGCACCTACACCGCCACCCTGACGGCGACCGACGGCCTGGGCCTCACCAGGAGCACCTCGACCAAGGTCACGGTCGTCGCCCCCGGTCCGGTCCGGCCCTCCTTCACGCTGTCGCCCTACAACACGGGTGGCCTGGAGGTGCTGGCCGACGCCTCCGCGACGATCAGCCCGTGGCCGGTGGCCACCCACCGCTTCGACTTCGGGGACGGCACCGCGCCGGTGGTGGGGAACGCCGCCACCGCACGCCACTCCTACGCCAAGCCCGGGTCGTACACCGTCACCCAGACGGTGACGGACGACCACGGCCGCTCGGCGTCGATCACGCACCCGGTCTCGGTGAGTGTCCCGATCGCCGGCCGCTGGACGAGCGGTCAGCCCGCCACGGTGGCGTTCTTCCGCGCCGGTGCGCTGACCCGGCTGTCCGCCAACTCGGCGTCCGCCCAGGGCAGCAAGGTGTACCTCGGCCAGTCCGGTGACACCCCGCTCGCGGGCGACTGGGACGGCGTCGGCCACGACCAGGCCGGCATCTACCGGCCCGGTTCGAGCACCTTCGGCCTGCGGCACGAGGACGGCAGCGTGACGGCCGTGCCGATGGGCGACCCGGGGGACATCCCGGTGCCCGGACAGTGGGACGGCAACGGGCACGCGCAGCTGGCGGTCTACCGCCCGAGCACGGGGGCGTTCGTGGTCCGGCACGACGACGGCAGCTTCAGCAGCGTCGTCTTCGGTGACGTCGGCGACCTCCCCGTGGTGGGCGACTGGGACGGCGTCGGCCACACCCAGCCGGGCATCTTCCGCCCGGCGGCGAGCGGCGGCGGCGCCAACGTCTTCGCGCTGCGCCACGACGACGGCTCCGTCTCCACCGCCACCCACGGCGCGGCCGGTGACCTGCCGATCGTCGGCGACTGGAGCGCCACGGGCCGCACCACGTACGGCGTCTACCGGCCGTCCGAGGCCCGCTTCCTGCTCAGCCGCGCGTACGCCGGGCAGTCCGACGTCGACTTCGTCTACCCGACCCTGTAGGGGCGGACGCGGCACCCGGGTCACCGCCGGGCCCCGGTGCCGCGCCGTTCGCCTTCTCGTCGTACGCCTTCTCGCCGTTCGGCATCCGAGTCTCACTGGGGGATCACCCGTGCGCAGAGCACACCTTCCGGCCGCTGTTCTGCTGGCCCTGTCGATGGTCGGTGCGGTACCGGTCGTCGCAGCCGCCGAGGACCTGGCCCCGGCCGCTCCGGCCGACACCGTCACGCCGAGCGCCGCCCCGCCCGCCGCCGGGAGCGTCACCGGCACCACCTCCGAGGCCCCGAGCCCCGCCCCGACCGCCCCGACCGCCCCTGCGGCGCTGAGCGCGACCCCGGCCGCACCCGCCGCTGCGGACCCGCAGGAGCCCCTGTGGCTCAACCCGTTCATCGATCCCTCGGGGCCGATGCTGGTCTACGTCCAGTTCCGCGTGCCACTGCCCTACGACGTATCGCGGGGAACGGTGGACTTCGGCGACGGCAGCGGGCCGCAGTCGTTCTACGGGAACGGGTCCAGTCTGCTCCAGCACACCTACACCACGCCGGGCGTCTACACGGTCACCCTGACCGCGACCGACGGCGCCGGCTGGACGGCGACGACGACTGCGGCGGTGCGGCCCGGGCTTCTCACGGCCGATGTGATGGTGCGCAACAGGTTCGGCTTGTACGTCGAGGCGTGGGAGGGCAGGACCATCGACCCTGACCGGGCGACGACCACGTACTCCATCGACTTCGGCGACGGCACGCCGCTGGTGGACTACCGGCCTGGCCCGTTCTTCGCGCCGGCCGGTCACTACTACGCGAAGCGCGGAACCTACACTCTCACTCTGACCGCGACGGACGGTGCGGGCCGCACGTCGACGGCCCGGCGGGACATCAGCGTTCCCGCCGCGCAAGGCAGCGTCCCCGTGGCCGGGCGGTGGACGAGCGGGAGCTCCGCGCACGTCGGGAAGGTCTACCAGGGCAAGTGGACGCTGTACACGGTCAACTACGCACCCCCGATGAGTGCGACGCCGCAGATCGCCGCGACCTTCGGCGACCCCGGCGACACACCGATCACGGGCGACTGGGACGGCGTGCGGTACGAGCAGCTGGGCATCTTCCGACCGGCTTCGAGCACCTTCGCGCTGCGCCACGCGGACGGCAGTGTGACGGCCGTGCCGATGGGTGACCCGGGGGACATCCCGGTGCCCGGGCTCTGGGACGGCAACGGGCACGCGCAGCTGGCGGTCTACCGTCCGAGCACGGGCACGTTCGTGGTCCGGCACGATGACGGCAGCTACTCCAGTGCCGTCTTCGGCAGTCCCGGTGACCTCCCCGTGGTGGGCGACTGGGACGGCGCCGGGCACACCCAGCCGGGGATCTTCCGGCCGTCCGACGACCCGAAGCTCGCCAACGTCTTCGCGCTGCGCCACGACGACGGCACCGTCTCCACCGCCACCTACGGCGCGGCCGGCGATCTGCCGGTGGCCGGTGACTGGGCCGGGGCGGGCCGGAGCACCTTCGGCGTCTACCGGCCGGACAGCGAGGAGTTCGCGCTGAGCCGGGCGTACGTGGGCGACGTGGACCTCACCTTCCGTCCGCGGTGACCGCCTGAGCGGTGAGCGCCGCTCCGGGAGGCTCCGGCCTCCCCGGGCGGGCCCGCCGTGCGCGGGCCCGCCCGGACTTCGGTCGAGGGCACGCCGGACCCCTGTACCGGCGTGCCCTCGACCTGTTCGGGGAGCCCCGGCCGGGCGCTCCGGCTTTCGGGGCCGCGCCCGCGTGAAGCGCGTGCCGCCCCTCCGGGCCGGGCGTCACTCGTCGTGCTGGTCGGCGTCCTCCGGGTACCAGCGCAGCTCTACGGTGTTGCCGTCCGGGTCCTGCACGTAGACGGAGGTGGCGCTGCCGCGCGCGCCGTACCGGGGCACCGGGCCTTCGAGGACGGTGAACACGCCGGAGTCGATGACCTCCTGCCAGTCCAGCGGGTCGACGGTCAGGCAGATGTGGTCGACGTTGGACTCGCCGCGGTCACGGCCGACCAGGTCGATGATGGTCTCCGGGGTGACCCGCACCGAGGGGAACGAGACCCGGCCGGCCCGCCACTCGTCGACGCGGACCGGCGCCAGGCCGAGCAGACCCACGTAGAAGTCCAGCGAGCGCTCGACGTCCCGGACGTTGAGGACGAGGTGGTCGAAGGCCTTGACGCGGACGGCGCTCATGGCGGGCTCCCGGAGGTGGGCGGTGGTCGGGGTGACGTGTTCCATGGTCCGCCGGTCCGGGTGGGGGCATCAACGCACGTTTGATCTAGGATCGTTTAGTCAGTCTCAACGACGGGGGTCGGTGATGTGGGAGCGCCACGAGATCGAGGCCTTCCTGGCGCTCGCGCAGGAGCTCCACTTCGGTCGCACCGCCGAGCGCCTGGGCGTCACCACCGGGCGGATCAGCCAGGTGATCGGGAAGCTGGAACGCCGCATCGGCGCCCGGCTGTTCGAACGCACCAGCCGGACCGTCCGGCTCACCGCGATCGGCCAGCGGCTGGTCGAGGACCTGACGCCGCTGGTCGCCGGGATCGAGGAGTCCGTGCGCCGGGCCGTCGACGCCGGGCGCGGCGTGACCGGGGAGCTCCGGGTCGCCTTCCTCGGCGAGTGGACGGCGACGGTGCTGCTCAAGGCCGTGAAGGTGTTCGCCGGGCGCCACCCCGGCTGCCGGGTCGACGTCCGTGAGGTGCAGCTGTTCAACTCCCGGGCGAGTCTGCTGGACGGGTCCGTCGACCTCCTCATCGCCGCCTTCCCGTTCGACGGGATGGCCCGCGGACCGGCCCTGATCTCGGAGCGGCGGGTCCTGGCGGTGGCCGCCGGGCACCCGCTGGCCGGGGCCGGGTCGGTCTCGCTCGAAGTCCTCGCCGAGCACCCGGTGGTGCAGTACCCGGCGGTCACCTCGGTGGAGTTCAAGCGCGACCGGACCCCGGAGCACACCCCGGCCGGTCGGCCGGTGCCCAAGGGGCCGGTCGGCAACACCTTCTCCGAGATGCTCTCGCTGGTCGCGATGGGCCGGGGCGTCCTTCCGGTGGGGGAGCACTCCCGGCAGTACTACCCCCGCCCGGACGTCGCCTACGTGCCGATCCACGACGCGCCGCCGATCGAACGCGGGCTGGTCTGGGCGGAGAGCAACACCACCGAGCGGGTCCGGGAGTTCGTCCGCGCCGCGACGGAGGCCGCCGCGGAGGGCGTTGCGGGCACGGGAGCGGTGGGCTGACGGGCGGTCACGGAGCCCGTCGGGGGAAGATCTTCGGGGTCGGTGGCGTTCCCACCGGGGACGAAGGGGAGTGATGATGTCCGGACGGATCACGGCGATCGCGGTGCTGCGGGCGAAGGCGGGGCGCGAGGAGGAGATGCGGGCGCAGGCCCGGTCGATGGTCGCGCCGAGCCTGGCCGAGCCGGGCTGCCTTTCGTACCGGAACTACGTGGACCCGGACGACCCCCGGGCCTGGGTGGTGCTGGAGGAGTGGGAGTCCCGGGAGGCGTTCGAGTCGCACCTGGCCAGTGCGCACCTGGCCCGGTCGCTGGAGCGCACGGCGGAACTGCTGGACGGGCCGCCGGAGCTGCGGGTGCTGACCGGCGCCGAGTGAGCCATGGGCGGCCCACCGGCGCCGTGGCCCGGGGTCGGACGCCCTCGGGCCGGACGCCCGGGTCAGACGTCGTCGGGGCTGGTGAAGCCCGGCCCGGTGTAGCCGGGGCCGGTGAAGTCCGGGGTGCTGAAGGAGGCGGTGCGTGGCTCCCGCCCCTGCGGGTCGGTGAGCCCCTCGGCGCCGGGGCTGGTGAAACCCGGCCCGCTGTAGCCGGGGCTGCTGAAGTCCGGGCTGCTGAAGTCGGGGTGGGCGGCGTCCGGGCGGGCGGGCTCGCCGGCCGGCTCCGGTACGCCCGGTGGCGCGGTCGTGTGATCGGCGCGCAGGGTGGTGTGCAGGTAGGGCAGGAGCGCCTGCTCGCGCAACGCGCGCTGCCATTCGCGCCGGGCGTCGGCGATCCCGGCCGCGAGGTCCGGGTCGGCGCCGGGCGGGGTCGGTGCGCTGGAGCCGTCCCGCAGGGCGGTGAGGATCAACCCGATGATGCCCACGACCATCGCGACCACGCCGGCCGCCAGTGCCAGCCAGCCGGCCGTCAGCAGTGAACGGGCCAGCCCCAGCTCGGGGTCGGCGGCCCGCAGGGTGTAGCCGATCAGCAGCAGGACCAGCGCGGCGGCCCAGGCCAGGATCGGGGTGAGCACGGTGAGCACCGGGAAGAGGCCGGCGCCGCCGTTGGTGGAGCGCAGCTGGGTGAGCAGTCCGGGTGCGGTGGGTTCGCCGCCGTGGGTGGGCGGTGGCGTGTCGCGCAGGCTCTCGCGGAGCCGGACGTAGTGCGTGTACTCGGTGGCCGCCGCGGCCGCGACACCGTCGGCGGCGCGCAGGGCCTTGATGCGCAGCTGGTCGGCGGTGAGGGCGCCGGGCGTGCGCAGGGCGGTGAGGACGGTGCCGTCACGCAGTGCTTCGTCGAGGAGGCGCTCGTAGTCAGGGCGGTCCTCGGCGAGCAGGTGCGGGGCGTTGTTCATGGGGACCCCGTTCATGCCAACCCCGTTCGCTCCGCCGCGGTGCACGGAGACGGGTACGGAGACGGGCCGCCGCACGGGCGGCCGGGTGTGGTGTGCCCTCGATGGTAGGGGTGGTCACGGCCGTGCAGACAGTAGGTTTCCGGAATTTCGCGCCCCGGGCCGCGCGTGCGCTACGGCCCGGGCGCCGGGAACGGGTGTTCGCCCTGGGGTCGGTGGTGCGGGCGGACGCTCAGATCGGCAGCCGCGCGACCAGCAGACGCCCCTCCATCGTGACGCCGCCGTCCATGGCGACGGCGAGCTCGTCGGCGTAGACGTACGGGCCGGGGATGTGCGGCGGGGCGCCGTCGTCGGCGTGGACCGCGCCGGTGAGGTACGGGATGGGGCTGTGGCCGTGCACGATCCGCATGCCGCCGTAGGTGTCGAGCAGCTCGTGGGCGGCGGTCGGGCCGGCGTCGCCGCGGAAGGCGAAGCGCTTGGTGAACCGGCGGAAGCAGTCCCACCACTCGTCCACGCCCTCGTCGGCGAGCAGGCCGTGGACGGCGTCGTTGACCGCGGCGATGGAGTCGCCGTACTCCAGGTACGCGGTGGTGTCGGAGTGCAGCAGCAGGTGGCCCTCCTCCAGCGCCATCGCGGGCAGCCGGGAGAGCCAGCTGATGTGGTGCGCCTCCAGGCGGTCCAGGTCGTGCTGCTGGCCGCCGTTGAGCCGCCAGGCGGCCAGGAAGGAGGCCGTCCCCGCGGTGGACTGGACGGGCTCGTCGGCGTACCGGGCGGCGCCGAGGAAGAGCAGTTCGTGATTGCCCATCAGGGCCCGGCAGTAGCCGCCGGCGGCGGCGGCCTCGGCGGCGAGCTGCATGACCAGGTCGATGACGCCGATGCCGTCGGGGCCGCGGTCGGTGAAGTCGCCGAGGAACCAGATCCGGGAGCGGCCGGCTGCCCAGTGGCCGTCGGCGTCGATCAGGCCCTGGTGGCGGAGCTCGGTGAGCAGTTCGTCGAGGTAGCCGTGCACGTCGCCGACCACGTAGAGCGGGCCGGGCGGCTCGTTGGGGGCGGGCGCCGGGTACGGGTGGTAGGGCAGCTCGGGGAGCGGCGGGCCGAGCTCGATGGTCGGCGGGTCGTCGCTCTGGTGCACGGGCGAGGGCCGGTCGGTCAGGGTCGGCTCGTACCCGCCGTGCTCGGGCTGCGCGGCCTGCGGGTGACCGGTGGCCTGCGGGTGACCGGCGGCCGGCCAGTGCTGTTCGAGGTACCGGGCGCCGCCGTAGCCGCTGTACGTCTCCGACTCGTACGCCGCCTCGGTGTACCCGGCGGGCTCCGGTTCGTAGTAGGTGCCGAAGGGCAGCACGTCGAGGTCCGGCTGGTGGCGGGGGCCTGAGTCGGGGTGTTCAGGCCCGGGGAAGCGGTCCTCGGGTGTCATTCGCCCATCATAGGAAGACCACTCTCCCGGCGTCGTCACCTGGTGGGTATCCAATCCTCCGGAGCGTCAGCCGGGCGGTCCGTCAGGTCCGTTTTGTCCCGGCTAGGCATGGTCTAGACCGCAAGGAGAGCCCGCTTCGGGCCCTCGGCGGGCCTCGGTGGTCCGCGAACGGCCCTCGGCGGTCCGCAGGCGGGCCGCCGTCGGTCCGGGCCGCCGTCGGGCCCGCCACCGGTCCGGGCCGTCGCACCGGTACGACGGCCCGGCGGGCCCTACACCTCGCCCGGCGGGCGCGGCGGGCTGACGGTGGTGCGCGGGCTCCGCCGTTGGGAGGACGCGCGGACGATCAGCTCGGTGGGCATCAGGGTGCCGGGCGGCGGTCCCGTCCCGGCGGTGCGGAAGCGGGGCGGGAAGAGCCGGGCGATGTCGACGCCCGTCCCGGAGTCCACCCCCTCGATGGCGTCGATGAGCAGGTTGACCACCGTCGTCCCGATCCGCCGGGGCTTGAGCGAGAGCGTGGTGATCGGCGGCTCGGTGGTCGCGTACACGTCGCTCTCGCTGCAGCAGACCAGCAGCAGGTCGTCCGGCACCCGCAGGCCGTACCGGCGGGCGGCGGCGAGCAGGTCGGTGCCGTTCGGGTCGAAGAGGCCGTAGACGGCGTCGGGCCGGTCGGGGCGGGCCAGCAGCCGGTCGGCGGCGACGGCCCCGGCGGCCGGGTCGTGCGCCGGGTAGGTCTCGTACACCGGCTCCTGGCCGACCTTGGCGCACCAGCCGAGGTAGGCCTCGGTGGAGAGCCGGGTGTAGGTGTCGGTGCTGGTGCCGGTGAGCAGGCCGATCCGGCGGGCGCCGGCCTCGGAGAGGTGGTCGAGGATGCCGAGCACGGCGGCCTCGTGGTCGTTGTCGACCCAGGCGGTGACCGGGCAGTTGCCCGGCTTGCCGTCGCTGACCACCGGGACGCCGGACCGGTACAGCTCGCTGACCAGGGGGTCCTGGTCGGGCGGGTCGATCACCACGGTGCCGTCCAGGGCGATGTTGCCCCAGACGTCGTGCCGGGAGGAGGCGGGCAGTACCACCAGGGCGTAGCCGCGGCCGAGGGCGGCGCTGGTGGCGGCGCGGGCCATCTCGGCGAAGTAGGCGAACTCGGTGAAGGTGAAAGGTTCTTCGCCGTAGGTGGTGACGGTCAGTCCGATCAGGCCGGAGCGTCCGGTGCGCAGGGTGCGGGCGGCGGCCGAGGGGCGGTAGCCGAGGCGCTCGGCGACCTCGCGCACCCGGCTTCTGGTCTCGTCGGGCAGGCGGCCCTTACCGTTGAGCGCGTCGGAGACGGTGGTGATCGACACTCCTGCGGCTGCTGCCACATCCCGGATGCCGGCCCGCTCCAGACGCCGCGAGGTGGTGGGTCGCCGACCGCTCTGGTTGGCTGCTGCTGTCATGGCGGACCGATCGTATGGCTCCTGACAAGGGTCTGTGACCGGCGCATCGGGGGTCCTTGGAGATACGTTTCTCCAAGAGTGAGCCCGTGTGCGCCCCTTCGATACCCGCACGAAACCAGCCGTCTTACCTCTGACATGTGCCAAAGGAACCCTGCAGAATGGCTGATCTGCACCAGTAACCCGACCGGGCATCTCACTCCTACGGGTGAGCCGCTGTCGGTATCGTTCAGGGCACCCGACCGGGGTGGTCCGGTGCGTTGCGAGGTCCCGGGGTCGGCGGCGATCCCGTCCGACGCGGGAATGGACGCACCAGCGGGCCCGACGCAGTGGGCCCGACGGAGAGAGAAGGAGAAGGACCGTGAGCGGAACGGCAGCGCAGGGGCCTCGGCTGAGGTCGAGCCTGGACGGCATCCCCACCTACAAGCCCGGCAAGCCGGCCGGCGCCGACGCCTACAAGCTGTCCTCCAACGAGAACCCGTACGAGCCGCTGCCCGGCGTGCTCGAAGCGGCGGTCGCGGCGGCCGGCTCGCTCAACCGGTACCCGGACATGGCGGTCACCGAGCTGACCGCCGAGCTGGCCCGGCGCTTCGACGTCCCGGCCGAGCACATCGCCACCGGCACCGGCTCGGTCGGCGTCGCCCAGTCGCTGATCCTCGCCACCGCCGGCCCGGGCGACGAGGTGATCTTCGCCTGGCGCTCCTTCGAGGCCTACCCGATCATCACCCAGGTCGCCGGCGCGACGCCGGTCCCGGTGCCGCTCACCGCGGGCGGGGACCACGACCTGGACGCGATGCTGGCCGCGATCACCGGGCAGACCCGGCTGATCTTCGTCTGCAACCCCAACAACCCGACCGGCAACGTGATCCACCGCGCCGAGCTGGAGCGCTTCCTGGACGCGGTGCCGGCCGACGTCCTGGTGGTCGTCGACGAGGCGTACATCGAGTTCATCCGCGACGCCGAGGTCCCCAACGGCATCGACCTCTACCGCGACCGCCCGAACGTCTGCGTGCTGCGGACCTTCTCCAAGGCGTACGGCCTGGCGGGCCTGCGGGTCGGCTTCGCGATCGCGCACGAGCCGGTGGCGAACGCGCTGCGCAAGACGGCGGTGCCGTTCGGCGTCACCCAGGTCGCCCAGAACGCGGCCGTCGCCTCGCTGCGGGCCGAGGAGGCCCTGATGGTCCGGGTCGACGCGCTGGTCGAGGAGCGCACCCGGGTGGTGGCCGGGCTGCGCGCCCAGGGCTGGGAGATCCCGGACTCGCAGGCCAACTTCGTCTGGCTGGCGCTCGGCGAGCGCTCCCAGGAGTTCGCGGCCGCCTGTGCCGCGGCCGGCGTGATAGTCCGCCCCTTCCCGGAGGGCGTCCGGATCTCGATCGGCGAGGTCGAGGGCAACTCGATCTTCCTCACGGTGGCCGAGGCCTTCCGCAAGACGATCGACGGCTGATCGTCGGCTGATCACGGCTGATCGAGGGCTGACCGGCCCGGACGGCTTCACCCGGGCACCTCGCCCGGACGGCTTCCGCAGGGGCGCACCGCTGAGCGGTGCGCCCCTGCGTCGTCAGGTCCGGATGCCGTCAGGTCCGGATGTCGTCATGATCAGGTTGCAGGTGATGCTCCGGGGGCTGCAGGGGCTGTCGAGTCGCTAATGTGTGCGAGCGTCAGTCCCGGGGGGTCGTCCGACCGCCCTGCACAACGGGGGAACCACCATGTCTTCTCGCCACATCCTGCTGGCCGTGGCGGCCGCTGCGGCCGCCGTCACCCTGACCGCCTGCGGCCCGGGCGACCCCGAGCCGGTCGCGACCGGCGCCGCGCCCACCTCGGGCACCACCGCCGCGCCCGTGCCCACCGGCACGGCGACCCCGACCGCCACGCCCACCGGCGGCGGCTGCCTCCCGCCCGGCATCCCGTCCAACCACCGGATGGTGAACCTGTCCAAGGCGGCCACCGCGACGACCGTCTACGCCAAGGACACCAGCTACCCCTGCGGCACCCCCACGAGCCAGTGGATCGACGCGGGCGAGGAGAAGGCCTACGCCTTCGCGGACGGGGCGACCGCCGAGCTGAGCGACCTGAGCAACATGCTGCACGCCGTGCCGCTCGCCCGGTTCGCGGCGCACAGCGACTTCTGCATCAACCACACGTCGGCCGCCGACACCGACCCCTGCTACGACCGGCACACCGTCGAGATCGTGCTGGACCCGGCCGGCAGGATCACCAAGATCGTCGAGGTGGGGCGCGTGAAGCAGGTCGTGACGCCGTAGGCGTTCCGGCCCCGTGCGGCCGGGCAACGGCGGACGGAGTGGGAAGTCGGCCGGTCCGACTTCCCACTCCGTCGCGGTGCGGCGGGGATCACCCGCGCCGCAGGAAGAGCGCCGAGGTCAGGGCGGCGAGCAGCACCAGCGCGGTGTTGACGGCGATCGCCCAGCCCACCCCGGCGAGCACGGTGCTGCCCGCGGCGGCCGCGGTGGCGACCGCGCTCATCACCGGGGTGCCCAGGGTGATGCCGACCTGCTGGGTCATGGTCGCCACACCGGTGGCCAGCCCCTGCTCCTCGTCCGGCAGGCCCGAGGTGGCCGTCACCATGAAGCCGACGATCGCCAGCATGTTGCCCACCCCGCCGACGAAGGTCGCCGCCAGCAGCAGGCCCAGCCAGGCCCGGTCCGCGCCGAGCAGGACCAGGGAGGCGGTCGCGGCGGCCTGCACCAGGAAGCCGGCGAGCAGTGCGCCCCGGCTGCCGAGCCGGCCGATCAGCCGCGGTGCGACCACCCCGCCGAGGACGGTGCCCGCGCCGAGCACCCCGAAGGCGAGACCGGTGGCCAGGGCGGAGAAGCCCAGCACCCGCTGGAGGTAGAGGGTCAGCAGGAAGACCAGCGAGGTCTCGGTGGCGAAGGCCAGCAGCCCGGCCGTGTTCCCCCAGACCACCGTGCGCCGCCGCAGCACCCGCACCGGCACCAGCGGCGAGGCGGCGCGGCGCTCCACGAACCAGAACGCCACCAGCAGCGCCGCGCCCAGCCCCAGCGCCCCGAGCGCGAGCGGGTCGCCCCAGCCGTGCTCACCGGCCGCCGTCAGGCCGTAGACCAGGGAGAGCAGGCCACCGGTGACGGTGACCGCTCCCGGCAGGTCCATCCGCACCTTTCCGGCCGGTCGGCTCTCGGCGATCAGCCGGGGCGCGACCAGCAGCACGGCCAGGGCGACCGGCACGTTGACGAAGAAGGCCCAGCGCCAGCTCAGCAGGTCGGTGAGCAGTCCGCCGAGCACCGCACCCGAGGTGAAGCCGGCCGACATCAGCGCGCCGTTCAGGCCCAGTGCCCGGTCGCGCAGCGGGCCCTCGGGGAAGGCCGTGGTGAGCAGCGCCAGCCCGGCCGGGGTCACCGCGGCGGTGGCCAGGCCCTGGGCGACCCGGGCGGCCAGCAGCAGCTCCGGGGAGGTGGCCAGCCCGCCGACCAGTGAGGAGACGGCGAGCACGGCCAGTCCGAGCAGGAACACCCGGCGCCGCCCGAAGAGGTCGGCGACCCTTCCGAACAGCAGGGTGAAGCCGGCCGCGGACAGGGCGAAGGCGGTGGCGATCCACTGCAGGCTGCCGAGCCCGAAGCCGAGGCCCTGGCCGATCACCGGCAGGGCGACGTTCAGGATCGAGAAGTCCACGGCCAGCATGAACTGGGCGGCCAGCAGGACGACCAGGACGAGCCGCTGCCGGCCGGTCATGCCGGTGGTGGTCTGGGGGACTGGTGGTGCTTCGGACAGGGTGGCGGTCATCGCTGCGCTGCCTCTCGACTCGGCGGGGTCTGCGGGTACGGCAACAGCCTGTGCGGCCGCGCCGGTGGTACCCAGACCCCCGCCGAGGGTGGCACTGACAGGGACAGGCTCCGGGCCGCCCGGCGGTGTTCACTGGTCGGTATGGAGAATCCAGCAGAGCTGAGCGAGTTCCTGCGCACCCGTCGCGCCCGGCTGCAGCCCCAGGACGTCGGCCTGACGGCGTACGGCACCCGGCGCCGGGTGCCCGGCCTGCGCCGCGAGGAACTGGCGCAGCTGGCGGGCGTCAGCATCACCTACTACACGCGGCTGGAGCAGGGGCAGAGCCGCAACGTCTCCGACGAGGTGCTGGACGCCATCGCGCGGGCCCTGCGGCTGGACGGCGACGAGCACGCCCACCTGCGCAACCTGGCCCGCCCGGACCGGTCGGGCCGCTCGGGCCGCTCGGCGAGGGGGCGGGCGGCCGAGGGCTTCGAACGGACCCGTCCGGCCGTCCGCCAGTTGATCGGGGCGATGGCGGACGTCCCTGCGGTGGCGGTGGGGCGGCGCAACGAAGTCCTGGCCTGGAACCCGCTCGGCCACGCCCTGCTGGCCGGACACCTCGACCTGGCCGCGCCCGACCGGCCGGCGGACCGCCCGAACCTGAGCCGGCTGCTCTTCCTCGACCCGCGCACCCGGGAGCTCTACCCGCACTGGGAGACCGAGGCGCGGGCCCAGGTGGCCTTCCTGCGGCTGGCCGCCGGGCGACACCAGGAGGACAAGCAACTGGCCGAGCTGATAGGCGAGCTGTCGATGAAGAGTGTGGAGTTCGCGGCGCTCTGGTCGCGCCACCCGGTGCACGACTGCCTGTTCGGCAGCAAGGAGCTCCGGCACCCGGTGGTCGGCGGACTGACGCTGGACTTCGAGGCGCTGCCGCTGCCGGAGGCGTCCGGCCACCGGATGCTGCTCTTCAGTGCGGCGCCCGGCTCGTCCGCGGAGGCCGGGCTGCGACTGCTGGCGGCCAGCGCCGCGATGGCGCCGGCCGCGGACCTGGGCCTCCCGAGCTCGGCGCCTACCGCTTGACGATCCGGTCCAGGACGGCGGCGACGCGGTCCTTGACCACCGGTCCGTGCGGGAGGGCCTGCGGCGCCGCCTCGCTGTTCGGTGCTCGCACACCCCGGTCCGCGAGGACGTAGAGCAGGCGCAGCGTGCGCAGGCAGTTGCTGAGGTGGGCGGGCACCGGGGTGCTGATGCGGTCGGCTCCGAAGCGGTCGACGATCGGGTCCAGCCAGCCGGTCGCGTCGGCTTCGTTCAGGTCGGCCCGGGTCAGCACCCGGGCGATCGCCCGCGCCAGCCGGTCGTCCTCCAGCTGGTCGAACACGTGGTCGGTGGGCGCCGTCAGCCGTGCGGCGGCGAGGTGCAGCATCCGGGCCGGATCCACCTCGGGGTGGCGGCCGAACCGGTCCAGCAGGTCCGCGCCGTGCGCGACGGCGTGCAGCCAGCCGAGCTTCTCGTCATGGCCGCGAAGGTCCTGCTCCGCCGGGTACCACTGCTCGAACGCGTCCACCCAGCCGGCGTTGAAGTCCCCCTTCTCGACGAGCATGTCGAGCACGAGGGGGGCGAAGGTGCGGGCCTGGATCTCCGGGTCGAGGAAGCGGGCGGCCATCTCGTCCCCCAGCGCCAGCCGCCGGGGCTCGTCGATCACCCCGCGCTCGATCCAGGCCGCGAGGACGGCGTAGGGCGCGCCGTCCCGGACGTCCGGGTCGGGATCCGCGAGGGCCGCCGAGAGTTCTCGGACCAGCTCCTCCAGGGGGCGGTCGGTGGGTACGGCACAGTCGTCGGCTTCGATCCTGCTCCAGTCGGTCACGGCAGGCAGGATAGGGCCGAACCGGCTTGTCGCACCTGGAATTTCCGCGCGGCGGCCGGGCGGTCAGCTTCGACGCGGCACGGTGAAGTAGGGATGCGCCGAGGATCCCCAGGTGCCGAGCGAGAACGCCAGCACGGTGCCGTACCGGGCGCGTGCCGCCGCGACGGTCGTCGGCATCTGCGGAACCACCGAGCAGCGTGCGTAGATGTCGCCGGACCGGGGCGGAGGGCACGGTCGAGGTTCCTCGACCAGATTCACCAGCGGTGCATCCGGCCGGTCCCAGGTGATCTCTAGCCCCTTGGCCCTGAGGTCCGGCCCGGGCATCAGCCTCCCGTCGGGGTCGCGGCCCTGGGAGCGGTGGTACGCCAGCGCGTAGCGAACGGTTCCGGTCGCGTGAGGATGATCCGGCTCACCCTCGCGCTGCGGCCCCCAGGTCGCGATGCCGGCCGCACGGATCCTGGGCAGCACGTCGGCCAGGTCACCCCGGACACCGAAGTACGCGACGGCCTCCATGCTGCAGATCAGTGTGTTCATCGGCCGGCCCTCGAAGGGCCCCGTGTTCGGCCGGTAGCAGTGGTCGCTGAACCGGGTGAGGACGTGTTCGAGCCCCTCGACCTCGGCCAGCCGGGCGATCAGGGAGTGGATCTTCTCCTCCTCCTCGGCCCGGCGCGACCGCGCCTGCTCCGACGTGGCCAGGGCCCTCAGCTTCTTCTCCGACGGCCGGCGCTTCTGCAGCCCGCCCAGACCGATGAAGGCGAACGCGAAGAGCAGTCCGAACCCCTTCGCGAGCCACGTGCCCACCCGATTCCGCGAGTCCACCAGGACCCCCCTCCGGCTCGTCCGCTCGGACTTCCACGCTCCGCGAGGCGCGCCGCAGGCGCATGAGTACGCGTACTCAGATTGCCGATCGGAGGGCGTCGGACAGTGCGGGCCGCCTCGGCGGTCGCGGCGGCGGGCCCTCGCCGGGGCGGCGAGGGCCCGGGTGCCGCGTGCGGGTTCAGCCGGGTATGCGGTGTCGGCCGGGGGTGGTGTTTCGGTGGGGCTGTCGGGTTTCGGGGCCGTAGTGGCCGGCCTGGCGGGCGATCCAGGCGTATTCGTGGGTGCCGTCGGGGAGTTGGCGCAGTTCCCAGCGGCCGTGGCGGGTGATGGGTGGGGGTGGGGGCTGCTGGTCGTCGTTGATCTTGAGGGCGGTGATGACGCCGAGGGCGACGGTGGTGAGGGCGAGCGCGAGGAGGGTGAGGAGGGCGGCGCCGATGAGGAAGTCGGCGGTGCCGGTTCTCATCGGCGGATTCCGAGGACGCGGTGGCCGAGGTGGGCGGCGAGGGCGTGGAGGAGTTCGTGGGCCTGGTCGCGGGTGAGGGGGAGGGCGAGCTGTTCGCCGGGGCCGGTGTGGATGTCGAGGTCGACGGCGAGGCGGAGCTGGACGGTGGCGTCGGGGGTGTGTTCGACGGCGAGGTAGGCGACGGTGGTGCGCTCGGTGTGGATCGCTTCGGTGATGAGGGGGATCAGGACTCCCACGGCTCGTTCCTATCGGTGTCGCGCAGCAGGTTGAGGAGGTTGAGGAGGGTGGCGAGGGGGGCGTTGCCGAAGTCGACGAGGATGCGGCCGTCGACGGTGCTGTGGTGGGTGGTGGCGGAGCCCCACTGGATGCCGAACCTGGCGCCTCGGGTGTGGAGTTCGCCGAGGAGGGTGGTGATCTGGGTGTGGGTGTAGTCGCGCATGCGGGGGTCGTCGGGCGCGATCGGGGTGCGGTTGATGGTCACGCGGCGGCGTCCAGCTCGAACCAGACGGTCTTGCCGCCGCGCTTGCGGGGGTCGGTGCCGAAGCGGTGGGTGAGGGAGCGGACGAGGTGCAGGCCCCGGCCGGAGAGCTCGTAGGGGTCGGCGCTCTGACGCGGCTCGGGCAGGACGGGGCTGTCGTCGGCGACGGAGACGCGCAGGGTGCGGCCGGCGTGGAGGACGACCACGACGGTGGGGGCGGGGGTGGCGCCGTGGCGCCAGGCGTTGATGTACAGCTCGCACAGGGCGAGTTCGGCGTCGTGGATGAGGTCGTCCGGCCAGGCGGCGAGGGCGAGGGCGTCCCGCAGCTCCTCGCGGGCGGCGGACCAGTCGGGCGGTTCGGGCAGCGTGAAGGCACACATGAGGGACCTCCGGAAAGAGGATGCAGTGGGGTTTCACCGGCGGATACGTCGCCGTGAGCCAAGCCAGAACGGGACTGGTTGAGGTCGCGCATGGCCGCTCTTCGGTGCCAGGGCAGCAGGCGCCTACTGCCCTGGAAACAGGCGTTACTGACGATCCATCGGATCGATGTGAGAGTGACGATACAACATTGGTATCCCGTGGGATCCTAGATCTGGATAGATTTCACCCACGAGTGCTAGCCATCGTCAGGTGGACCCGCGCGAGAGCAGCGCGGCAGACTTGGGACACTTTGGGCAAGGAAGGAAGCAATGCCGCCACGACCCAACCCCACCCTTCGTCAACGTCGCATTGGCGCCGAGCTGCGCAAGATGCGCGAGGCCGCAGGGCTTTCGACGCCGAACCTGAGCCGGGCCCTGGGGATCGACAGAACCCAGGTCAGCCAGATGGAGTCGGGCAGAATCGGCCTGAGTCCCGAGCGGCTGCAATCCTTCGCTGCCGCATGTAAGTGCATGAACCTGAGCTTGCTTGAGGCCCTGGAGGCGCTGGTTCAGGACCGATCAAAGGGCTGGTGGGAGGAGTACCGAGGGACCATCCCCGATGGCTTCCTTGAGAATGCCGAGCTTGAGAAGAGCTCTCGCGAACTCATGATGTGGGTGCTTACGCACATCCCGGGTCCGTGTCAGACAATCGGCTACGCTGCAGCGGTCTTCGGGCGGCTGGTTCCCCAACTGCCGCGCCACGAGCTGGAGGCGCGTACGGCCTTCAGGATGCACCGGAAGACGGATCTCCGCAGGGACCAGAAGCCGCTGACCGCCTTCGTGTACGAGTCGGCCCTCTGGACGAGGTGGGGCGGCACTCAAGTCCTCAAAGAGCAGCTCGGGTCGCTCCTTGAGGACTCCGAGCAGACATGGACGAGCATCCGCGTCGTGCCATTCGATGTCGAAACGTTCCCAGGTGCGGTCGAGAACCTCACCTATGCATTCGGCTCTGTGTCAGAGCTGGACACCATCGAACTGGAATCTTCGCGAGGGCCCATCTTCCTTGATGCTGTAAGCGAGCTGACGAGCTATCGCTCGATCTTCGAGCGGACCGAAGCATCAGCCCTGAGCGAGGCCAAGTCCCGCGACTTGATTCACAAGATCGCACGAGAGCTGTGAGAGGTTGCACATGACCAACACCGAGTGGCAGAAGTCTTCCTTCAGTGGATCCGGTGGCGACTGCGTCGAGGTGCGTACTGTCGGCGACCTGGTCGAACTTCGCGAGTCCGACTCCGGCGACGTCATCGTCCGCACCACCCCGACCAAGTTCGCCGCGTTCCTCCAGGGCGTCAAGGCGGGCGAGTTCGACCACTTCACTGCGTGATCTGACACATATGACACTTCACTACCTTGGGAGCCTCGATGTTCAACACCGAGTGGCAGAAGTCTTCCTTCAGTGGATCCGGTGGCGACTGCGTCGAGGTACGCACCGTCGACGGGTTGGTCGAACTTCGCGAGTCCGACGACAGCGGCGTCATCATCCGCACCACCCCGACCAAGTTCGCGGCGTTCCTCCAGGGCGTCAAGGCCGGCGAGTTCGACCACCTCACCGGCCCCACCGCATGACCCGGCGGCCCTCGCTCAGCTGAGCGAGGGCCGCCATCGTTCGTTCATCTCGTTCAGATCGGCAGGTTCCAGCCCGGGCCGTCCTCGCTTCCGATCCACACCCGCTGCCCTGCGCCCGAAACGGTGATCCCGAAACCTTCTTGGTGCGGCTCGCCGGCCTTCTGCCACGCCTCGACGGCCTGCTCGACCTGGTCCCAGAGCCGCAGCGGGCCGCGCTGGGTCACCGTCCAGCCGCCACCCGGCTCTGGCGTCGTCCGGGCATGCGAACCCGTAGCCACGTCCACGAGGATCTGCTGCCCGCCCGCCCCCATCCGCTCCGCCGACGGCGCAGCCAGCTGGGCGACCCAGCTCCCCGTCCATGTGCCGATGATCGCGGGGTCGATCCGGCTCGCCCGCTCGTCCCCGGGCAGCAGGGTGAGGCCCGGTCGGGGCGGGCGGTCGCGCGGTCGGGCGATCATGAAGCTGGTGTACCCGGGCAGGAAGTGGCCGGTCGCGCGCCCCGGGCCGGTGACCGTCAGCAGCGCGAGACCGGACGCGTAGCTCCAGCCGGAGAGCGTGACCAGGATCCGGCCGCCCGGCTTCACCTGGTGCAGCCAGGGCGTCGGAACGTAGCGGACCGAACAGGTCGTGATCAGTCGGTCGTACTCGCCACCGTCGGGGTCTCCCCGCAGGCCGTCCCCGTTGATCAGCTGAGGCGCGTAGCCGGCCTCCTTGAGCGCGATCGCGGCGGCCTCGGCGACCACCGGGTCGTACTCGACGCTCGTCAGGTTGGCGTCCCCGAGCCGGTGGGCGCCCAGGGCCGTCGAGTACCCGGTCCCGGTGCCGATCTCCAGCACGCGGTGGCCCGCCGCGGTGCCGAGTTGCTGCCACATCCGCAGCACCAGCGACGGCAGGGTCGACGAGGAGGTCGGGGAGCCGGCGGCCGTCTCCCCGTCGACATCGCGCGGTCGGGTCGTGCCGTCGAGCTGGGTGATCAGCGTCCGGTCGGCGTAGACCCCCTCCAGCCAGCCCTGTTCACCCTGCCGCACCGATCGGTAGACGGTCGGGACACTGTCCGGGACCGGCTCGAAGTACGAACCGACGAACATCTCACGCGGGACGGCTTCCGCCGCCCTGCACCACGTCGGATCGGCCAGCGTGCCCTCTGCCGCGAGCCTGCCGACCAGGGCGGCACGGAGTTCTGCGGACGGACTCATGTGTCGGAACCTCTCTGCAACTGGTCGGCGATGGCCCGGGTGATCGCGTCGGTGGTCTCCGGCGGCTGCCATGCCCACTGTCCGTTGGGGTTGCACTCAAGGAAGTACCACGCGCCGGCCGCCGTCACGGCGAAGTCGAACGCGCTGTAGACCAGCCGGAGTTCACCGAGGTAGGCCATGACAGCCCGCGCGACCTCCTCGGGTACGGCGACCGTTGCCGCCTCCATGAGGTCCTGCCGATGGCGCCAGTCCAAGTCCGGACTGTCGATCCGGATGGCGAACATTCGCTCGCCGACGACCGTCAGCCGCACGTCGAACGCCTTGTCCACCTTGGCCTGGAACAAGTGCGGGCAGACCTCCACTCCGGCCGTCAACTCACCGGCCCGCACCTCCCGTACCCACACCTGGTGCGGTTCACCGTCCACCTCGTACGCGGTGTTCCACAGGGGCTTGTAGACCACCCCGTTGTCCTGACCGCTCGCGAACTCCTGTGCGGCACGCAGCTCGTTGGTGATCAGGGTGTCCGGCAGCCTGAATCCGTGGCGCCGCGCGGCCGCGAGTTGCACCGGCTTGTACTCGGCCGCCCGGTTGGCCCACGGATGGTTGACGTAGTGCGCCCCGGGGAGTGAGGCGAGCATTCCTCCGGCTCCCCACAGGGACTGGGCGGCCGCGAACCGCCGTTCCTGCGCGTCCAGTTCGGAAGGCCCCTCGTACGGGGAGGCCCTGCGCACCCAGACCGACCGCACCCGTAGGAGGTCCAGCACCCGGCTCGGCGTCCGCAGGGTGCCGTGCTGACCGCCCGTGCTGTGCAGGGCGGTCAGCGAAGAACCCGCATGGAGATCGACGCCGGGATCGAGCCGGACCGTGGGGACGCCACGCTCGGCCAGGACACGCAGCACCACATCCGCCGTCACATCACGGGAGTTGGTCAACACCAGCACCGACCGGCGGTCGTCGGCCATCAGCCGGAGCTCTGATCCTGGTCGAAGGACTCCGTGGAGTCGGCGTCGGTCGCCCCACCCGGCCCCGACCCGTCACCGGGGCTCGTCGTGGTGGGCGTCAGCCCGCTGGTACTGGTGCCGTGGCCCCCCAACTCGACCGTGCGGCCGGCCTCGTCCACGATCACGGCGATCTGCGTCTCCGGATCGATCACCGGCGTGAACGCCGGGATCGCGACGGCTTCCGCGAACGGCTGCATCCTGGTCGTGCCCCATGGCGGTACGGGCGTCTGCCTCATCTGCCTGCCTCCTTGTCGTTGTGACCGGGCTGCTCGGGCCACCAAGATAAGGTCACCGCACGCGCAATAGCACGAGGAATGCACGTCATTGCATAACTCGGCTACACGGACCGCCGGAACTCATCGGACCATTGCGCGAGCAAGGATCTGGCCGCATCACCCTCGACCGCGTTGACACGAAAGAAATCAAAGAGGGATCGATAGTGCTCAATGTCCCTGGGATCCCGGAGCACAAGCCTTCCGGTGAAGAGCTCGATGGTCACCAGCTTGGCGCCGTAAAGCGTGAACGTGTGGAACGGGGCATCCGCCACCTGGGCCGACAACGGCACGATGCCGATCGTGACGTTCGGCAGCTGGGACAGCGATACGAGGCGGTCAAGCTGCGTCGCCATGACCAAGGGTTCGCACAACCGCCAGCGAACAGCCGACTCGGTCATCAGAAAGTCGAAACGCTTGCCCTGGTCGTACAGAACAGCCTGCCGTTCGAGCTTGAGCGCAATGGCCTGAGAGACATCCCCGTCGGCGGAGTGGACGGGGGGACTCATCGCCGTACGCATGTACTCGGGCGTCTGAAGGAGCCCGGTCAGCATCGCCGGCAGGAAGTACCGGATGTGAGCGGCGCCGGCCTCAAGGGCGGCGAGCTCGCGCTGCCGCAGGTGCAGGCCGCGCCGCACCGACGCCCTGACATCCTCGTACTCGGCGTTCGCCACGCTGGCCAGTGCCAACAGCTCCCGCGCCAAGTCTTCATCGACACCCAGCCCGTTGAGTATCTGCCGCACGTCGACGACCGACGGCAGGGCCTTCCCGTTCTCGATCCGGGAGATCTTGCTCTGGCTCATGCCGCACCGAACGGCCAGGCGTTCCCCGGACAGGCCGGAGGCGCGCCGGAGATCCTTGAGTGCTGCCGCAAGGTCTCGGCGCTGCTCTCCGGCCCTACCGGGATCATGGGTCAATCTGCGCTGTACTCCGCGAAGGGAACCGAAAGCTCGACGGCCAGATCCCGCCAGTGCCGGTACAGATCGAGGTCCGGGTTCTTCAGAAGCTCCCGGCCGATCTGCGTGCCGTCAGGCCTGTACCTCATGTCGACGACTGTCGAGCCGTCGAACATCCAGAAATCCTGATCAGGGAGACCGGGGTTCTCCTTCCCGGTCAGATCAAGAATCCTGACGTCCTCCCCGGCCTCGACGTTGTAGGCGTACGCGGCGAACTCGTACCGCAGGTAATCGGACAATGGCCGAGTGAGCACATGCACCCGGCCGATCCGGCGGCCCGTGGCCCGGTAGTTCCGCACCCGGGTCAGCCACCTGTCATCGGCGTCGATGTGCAGTTCACCGGTGGCCAGGAACTCCTGGTACTCCTCTTCCTCGCCCGGCATGGCGTAGTGACTCCGGACTTCCAGCCGGAACGCCTCCTGCTCGAACGAGTCGAAGAACGCGCGCCAGGCATCACCAGCCAAGAGCATGGAACGCCTCCCGCAGAACAGCCTCCGGGATCTCCACCACGGCCTCGCCGTCCGGGGTCGGCCGATCCACCGTGAAGCCCTGCACGGCGATGCTCCCCCGGTCGGTCGTGTAGACGGTCGGGCAGTCGTCCTCCCGGCAGTCCGGGTCACCGCCGGCGATCCTCGTGAGCTCCATGGCTCTCCCTCCACACACGCCGCGGACTTGTGGTCAGGACCCTAGGGAGGAGTTTTCGGCGGAGCAAGCATCATGCACGTTCCCGCATAGACCCGCATCGCCGACGCCATCGACCCACCGGCATGACCCGGCGGGGCGCCGGGCCGTTTGTGGGGGGGGGCGGCGGGGTTTTTTATCCTGGAATAATGGGGATATAAAACCCCGCCCGGGCGCCCGGCGATACAAACCC
>NZ_JBHVWC010000023.1:120887-124783 GCF_042882445.1 Kitasatospora sp. NPDC058218
TTGTTTTTCTGCCCCTTTGTTTTTTTTTTGGGCGTTTTCATCATTATGTCCCGTCCCCATACCCCCCCCCTCCGCGCCCCCACCCCCCCCCCTGCTTGCCCCGGGGCCCCCGGTGGGTTTGGCGGGGGGCCCGCCTCGATTGGTTCATCCCGTTCAGATCGGCAGATTCCAGCCCGGGCCGTCCGCGCTTCCGATCCACACCCGCTGCCCTGCGCCCGAGGCAGTGATCTCGAACCCCTCTTGGTGCGGCTCGCCCACTCGTCCCCGGCCAGCAGCGCGAGGCCCGGTCGGGGCGGGCGGTCGTGCGAGCGGGCGATCATGAAGCTGGTGTACCCGGGCAGGAAGTGGCCGGTCGCGCCCCCGGGCCGGTGACGGGCAGCAGTGCGAGACCGGCTACGTGAGAGGCTTGCAGGCGCGGTTTCCTGAGCTGATCGGAGTCGAGCGTCACCCGTGGTCGTTCAGGTAGTCGAGGAAGGGCACCGAATTCTCGATCGCGAGCCTCTTCAGCCTCTGACACTCGTCCGCCCGTTCGTTGACCAACTCGCGGTTGATCTGCGTGCCGTCCGGGCGGAAGTTGAGGTGGACGACCGACGTCTCGTCGAACATCCACCAGTCCTGATCAGGGATCCCAAAGTGTTATTCGGTGGCATCCAGGATCCGGATGTCCTCTCCGGCCGCGATGTTGCCGGGGATCCCCCAGGCGAACTGGTATCGCTGATAGTCGGTCAGTGGCTTGCGCATCACTCGGACGCGCCCGATCGTCCTGCCGGATGACACGAATCCCTTCACCCGCTGATGCCAAGCCGCATTGTGGCTCTCCGGCTTCGGCTCACCGCGTAGGAACCGTGCGAGGTTCTCGGCCTCGCGCGGCATGGTGTAGGCGGGTTGGGCCTCAAGCCGGAACGCGTCGCGCCGGTACCCGTCGAAGTGCAGCCGCCACTGGTCACCATCCAAGAGCACGGACAGCCTCCTCCAGAACGTGCCGGGGGATCTCCACCGCGGACTCGCCCTTCGGCACCATGAGCGCCGCGAAGTGGTCGCCCTGAACCACGAACGTATCGCGATCGGTGGCGTAGACGTTCGGGCAGTCGTCGTCATCGCAGTCGGGACCGTTGAACGTACCGGTCAGCCGCGTCAGGCTCGGGCTGTGGGTCATGGTGATCCTCCCCTTTCGCACCGGCCCGAACAGGCCGTCAGGTATTGACGCTAGGGAGGGCCGGAAGGCGTGTCTACGCCGACTCGGCAACATTCCCGTGCGGGACTAAAGATCAAGCTCGGCGGATGCCATGGGCCATGCGATCGGGGCCTCGGCCTTCACCAGCAGCGTGCCCAAAGCGCCGGCTTCCGGGGTCGGGAGGACCTGCGCCTCGATCCCGGTGAAGCCATGGCGCTTGAGTAGATCCGTCCACTGCTCGGTGGTGTGCTGCCAGCGCAGGACCGTCAGCTCTGTCTCACGGCCTTCCAGCCACGTTCCGCCCATGATCTGTGCGCCGTACGTTCCGGCGAACGGCTCCCGGTGGGAGAACGCGAAGGTCCCGCCCGGGGTGAGTCGTTCGGCGGCCCGGGGGAACAGCTCCTCGGGATCGGTGAACCAGACCGCGCCCCAGGTGGAGTAGATCGCGTCGAACTGTCGGTCGTCCTGGTCGAGGAACGTGCAGGCCTCGGCGTGGACGAACTCCAACGCAGGCAGATCGCTCCAGAACCCGCGAGCGCGCTCGACCTGGAACGGCGAGAAGTCCACAGCGACGACCTCGACCCCGGCCTTCGCCAGGAAGGCCGCGTTCTCGCCCTCGGCCGGCCCGAGGTCCAGGGCGGTCCTCGGATTCCCCAGAATCTCCGCGCCCGGTCCGTGGCCGGGAACACCGGTCCAGTCGAAGCGGTCCGCTGCCGGGCGGCTCTGGGGATCCTCGCCACGGTGGGGCCGGTACTTGTCCCAGTACTCCGGGGCGGTTCGGGGCGCGCTGGACATGAGTGCTCTCCGGGGCGACGAGGTCGTGGTGCCGTGTCGAAGCGGGCGCCGTTACCGGCGGGATGTCGTGGCTGGGGCGGCGGCTACGACTCGGCCACGACGATGTAGAACGTCACCGTCGCGAGGAAGGGCCCGGTGGAGAGGTGGTCAAGCCATCGTCGTGCCCCCTCCTCGGTGAGGTATCCGGCGGCCGTGGCGCGGCGCGTGGTCCGTTCCAGTCCCAGGATCCTGTCGGCTGCCCGGGCGTCTCGGAATACGGGGGTGATCGGGATGACCGTCGGAACCGCGAATCCGGCCGCTGTCGCCAGCCGGGGGAGCTGCCTGCCGATGCGGGCGTTGCGGACGACCTCGTCCGTGACGTACCGGGTGTAGGCACGCGAAAGGTCGCTGTCCGGGTGGTCGACGGCCAGGGTGTCCCAGTCCGGTTCGCCCATGACGAGCCTGCCGCCCGGTCGTAGCACGCGGTGGATCTCCCGGAGTGCTCGGGCCGGATCGGCGACGTGTTGCAGTACCCGGTCGGTGCGGGCACGGTCGGCGGTGTGGTCGGGCAGCGGCAGCTCGTGGATGTCGCCGAGTCGCACGGTGACAGCGTGCTGGTCGGCGGTGCGCTCCCTGGCGGCGTCGACCGTGGCCTCGTCGTGGTCGACACCGATCACCGCGCCTGTGGCGGTGACGGCCCGGGCGAGCGAGGCGAGATCGGTGCCGGGGCCACAGCCCAGGTCGAGCGCCGTTTGGCCCGGGCGAAGGTCGAGTTCGTCGAGCATGCGCCCCTTGTAGGAGCGGCCCAGGTCGGTCGCGGCGACCCGGTCGAGGTAGACGATCGGGTCGGGGGTGGCGGTCTCGAACGCTGCTGAGGTCACGGGAGGCATTCAATCAACTCCTCCGGACTGTCGTTGTCCTGACGGTCAGTTCGTGGCGTCGGCCGATGCTGGTGCCCCATGGGGGCGACGACCCGGTGGTACGGCTCAGGCGACCGTGTGGGCGGGGGCGGTGGCGAGTTCGCGGACCGCGTCGGCGACGGCTCCGAAGTCGTTGCGCAGGATCTTGGAGTGGTTGCTCGCGACCTTCGCGCTGACCCGGATGTTCGGGTTGCGGGCGAGCACCGGGTCGAGGTTCGCGCGGATCTGTTCCATCAGCTTCGGGTCGCCGCCCAGGTTGCCGCCGGTGGCGAGCACGTACCGGGTCGGCACGGTCAGGCGGTCGAAGACCGGGTCGAGGACGGCGGGCGCGCAGAGCTCGTTGGCCTCGATGTTGATCTCGGCGTGCTGTGCGGCGCTCATCCGCGCGGCCAGGCCGAGCGGGCGGGCGATCGGGAACAGCGGGCTCAGCCGGCGGAACAGCTTGCGGATCTGCTCCTTGTTGGCGTCGGTGAGCCACTCGTGCGGCAGGGCGCCGTCCACGGACACCGCTCCCACGGCGCGGTCCGGGTTCCGGGCGGCCCAGTGCACGGCGAGCATGGCGCCGTAGGACCAGCCGACCAGGATCGGCCGGTCCACGCCCCTGGCGGTGAGGACGGCGTCGAGGTCGCGCAGGCACGCCTCGAACGAGTAGTCCGCCGAGCGCTTCGACTTGCCGCGGGCGCGCTCGTCGTAGGTGATGTGGCGGTAGTCGCCGCCGAGTTCGGCGATGACGCGCCGCCAGTGCGACTGGTCGGCGTAGGAGCCGTTGAGGTAGACCACGGGACGGCCGGGCCCGCCGGTGTCGGTCACGGCCAGTGCGGTGTCCTCGAACTCCACCGTGCCGGTCCAGGCGGACTGCTTGCTGGTCATGGTGTTCCTTCTTCCAGGGTCAGGGGTGGAGCGGGAGCGTTGGTCGGCGGGCCGGGTGGTGACTCAGAGGCTGCGGGCGGTGATGTCGCCGTAGGCGGTGGTGGCGTGGATGGTGAGGGCGGGGGTGCCGTCGGTGTTCTTGAGGGCGTTGTCGATGC